>NZ_SGPI01000012.1:0-274157 GCF_004208845.1 Pseudoalteromonas sp. CO348
AAGTAACTCATTTTTCAACATAAGCTTATAATAATGTCGTTATAACTTTGCCAGTTGCAGCGAAGTGGTAGTTCAGTTGGTTAGCTGTTGCCTTAGAGAAAGCGGCATGTCACGCCGGGGGCTGCGGCGGTTCGACGCTTCGATTCGAGTCCCGTCCACTGGGCCAGTTTGCATTTTTCTTCTAAGCAGGCTTCCTTGACCCAAATCAAAAAGCTCATTTACGTTAGTCCTTCCCTTGTCATCACTATCAAGTCACTCATTTTTCAACATAAGCTTATAATAATGTCGTTATAACTTTGCCAGTTGCAGCGAAGTGGTAGTTCAGTTGGTTAGCTGTTGCCTTAGAGAAAGCGGCATGTCACGCCGGGGGCTGCGGCGGTTCGACGCTTCGATTCGAGTCCCGTCCACTGGGCCAGTTTGCATTTTTCTTCTAAGCAGGCTTCCTTGACCCAAATCAAAAAGCTCATTTACGTTAGTCCTTCCCTTGTCATCACTATCAAGTCACTTATTTTTCAACATAAGCTTATAATAATGTCGATATAATTTTGCTTGTTGTGGCAAAGTGGTAGTTCAGTTGGTTAGCTGTTGCTTAAGTGGATAGCATTCAGCTAGGTCAAAAGGCAATTATCTACGCGCCACACTCATTGTTTTACGTCTCAGTTCTTGTCGCCTTTTATACAAATACACTTTGTAGATCTCATTTCTTCTAAGCAAAACACGATTAACTTAAAGCGCAAACTATGGTTATTTTTAACTCGCCTCTTTTCTAGCGATCTACTTGCGATCTGCCTTCATTTAAATATACTGTATATAAAAACAGTATTTGGTGATGTATGGCGAATTATATAGATCTTCTTGAGCGTAAAAACCTGCTTTGGCGTGGACGTGGACAGACCGTGCAGCATGATGTCGTCAGTACTCGCTTTGCTGCACTTGACGATTTGCTGTGCGGTGGTTGGCCGCAACAAGGTGTGATTGGTGTGAAAACTGCAATGGGAATAGGAGAGTTAAGGTTGATATTGCCCCATTTTGTGGATGATAACCGTTTGAAGGTATTAATTAATCCTCTAGGGCAAATACATGCCGCGGCATTGCATTATTTATCGTTAGACCTGAGTGAATTTATGATATTGCAGCCACCAAGTGAAAAAGAAGCACTGTGGGCTGCGGAACAATGTGTAAAAAGTGGTGCGTGTAGTGCGCTTGTACTTTGGCACGAAGCGCTTTCTATTGCTGCTGTAAAGCGTTTGCAGTTAGGTGCACAGGCGGGAGGTTGTAGGTTATTTGCTTTGTACCAAGCGCAGTACGCCCAGACTTTACCATTTACACTTTCAGTGGTTTTACAAGCACAGCACAGCGGCTTGGATGTGATAGTAAAGAAGCACAAGGGGCACTTTGCACATCGCAGTCTTAAACTAGAGAATCCCCACTATTGGCCAGAGCTTGAAAAGCCGAACCTACCTCATGTTAGCGATAATATAGTTGCGTTTTCAGGCTATGAGCGGCGCTTAACGAGCTAGTTATGTGGTTATATCTCTATTTTCCTATGCTGCAATTAGAGGGAATGACAAAGCAAACGGTTTCCGGTGATTTTGTTACACCCGTTATTATTATTGATGGCCGCAAAAACCAGATAGTGCAGCTAAATGATGCAGCGCAGCAGCGAGGTATAAAAATAGGAATGGGCCTTGGGACTGCTTGTGCATTGTGTACACAGCTTCATGTTTTGCCCTACGACGACTTTCTAGAAAGACAACAGCTATTAGACATTGCCAATATGCTTTATCAAGTGAGTGCAGATATTGTAATCGATGAACCTAATGGTCTTGTGCTTAAAGTCGATTCTATGCTGTCGCTCTATCATGATTTGCCAAGTTACTGGCAAGTAATATCTGGACAATTAGCGCAACTTGGCAAGAGTTATTATTACGGCATGGGTGAGTCCACAATAATGGCTAAGCTCTTGGCGCGAGAGCACTGCAATGTGCTTGTGTTAACGCCTTGCCAAAAGCGTCATTACTTGGGGAAAATAGGACTAACACGTACAAGTCTAGACAGTCGGGTGGTTGAACTGCTTGCTCGCACCGGAGTTAAAAACGTGGCGCAGTTAGAGCAGTTTGCACTCAGTGAGCTGGCTAAACGTTTTGATACTGCGCTCGTACATTATGTAGGCTGCTTGTTTGGAAAACTAAAAGAAACCCTTAACTATTTCCAACCTGCGGAAGCCTTTGAACTTAACGCGCCTTTACTTTACGAAGTCGAAGAGATGGCTTGGTTAGAAAAGCCAATTGAGCATTTGCTATCGCGTTTAGCATTATTCCTACAGCAACGTAACTTAGTAACTCGAACGCTTTATTTTACCTTAGCACTTCGAGATAAAGAGGCTTTAGAGATCACATTAAACAGCGCGGAGCCTGAATATAAGGTAGAAAATTGGCAGCGCCTGTTAAACCTCAAGCTAGAATCCATAACCTTAGATGCACCCGTACAAAGTGTTTCACTCAAAGCTGATGCACTAGAAACGCAGCATGCCACAATAAAAGATCTCTTCTCAACGCAGCAAAGTGCGATGTCTGCGCAAGGACTGCGGGCTATTCTATGTGCTAAGCTCGGTGAGCAGGCTGTGCAATATCTACAACTTACAGGCGATCCTCGTCCTGAAAAGGCCAGCACTTATAGCCACGAGCCACATTTCACGACACTCAAGAGTAAATTAAGACCTACCATTCTATTTCCGAAGCCACAGCCTTTATGTGAAAAAGTCAATATTATTTCTGGTCCAGAGCGTATCGCTTCAGGGTGGTGGGACGGTGAGCCGGTCCAGCGAGACTATTTTATTGTACAAAATGAACAAGCGCAGCGGTTATGGGTATTTCGAGAGCAAAATAACCATTGGTATATTCATGGAGTATTTAGCTGATGTCTTATGCCGAGCTTTTTTGCCAGAGCAATTTTTCATTTTTGACTGGCGCATCGCGACCAGAAGAGTTGGTCAAACAAGCAGATTTTTTAGGTTATAGCGCAATAGCCATTACTGACGAATGCTCTTTGGCTGGCATTGTCCGTGCTCATGCTTATATTCGTGATCATAAGCTCAAGATAAAACTCATAGTTGGGAGTTTGCTGAAGTACAACAATATTGAATTGGTTGCTCTTTGCCCTTGCCAGCTCGCTTATACAGAGTTATGTCGAGTGATTAGTAATGCTCGCCAGCGAACGGAGAAGGGACAATATCAGCTTAGTGAGTGGGATATTATGTCGCTTAAGCATGTTTTATTGTTGTGGTTGCCAAAGGGGAACAGTCAAGATGTTCAATCATTGCAATGGCTGTGTAAATACCACCAAAATAGAATATGGATTGGCTACCGACGTAACTTGAGTGCAGAAGATGTACATTACTTTACCCATTGTGTAAAGCTGTCAAAAGCGTACCAAATACCTATTTGCGCTGTTGGTGGGGTGCTTATGCACTGTTCGTCTAGACTTGCGCTACAGCACACACTGACCGCCATTCGACAGAATCATGTGATAAGCGAGATCCCTGAGAAAATGATTTGCAATAGCGAGTCGGCACTTAGATCTATCTCTAAGCTTAATAAGTTGTTTTCACCTACCTTTCTTGAAGAAAGTACCAATATCGCGAAGCGGTGCGTATTTAATTTAGACTCATTGCATTATCAATATCCTCAGGAGCTAGTGCCTAGGGGCTTTACTCCAATGGCTTATTTACGTGCGTTGGTCGAAAAGGGTAAACAAGTTCGCTTTTCTGATGGCGTGCCGCCAGATATAGAAGCCATTATTGATAAAGAGCTAGCGCTTATTGAAGCGCTTGATTATCCGTTTTTCTTTATCACTATTCATGACATTGTGATGTATGCAAAACAGCATCAAATCTTATACCAAGGGCGAGGCTCAGCCGCTAATTCCGTGGTCTGCTACTGCTTAGAGATAACCGCGGTTGACCCTCGACAAGTGGGCGTATTGTTCGAGCGTTTTATTAGTAAAGAGCGTAATGAGCCACCCGATATAGATGTAGATTTTGAACACCAACGTCGTGAAGAGGTGATCCAATATATCTACAAAAAATATGGCCGTAAACGCGCAGCATTAGCAGCAACGGTGATCACGTATCGTTTAAAAAGTGCCATGCGTGATGTTGGCAAAGCCTTGGGCATTGAAATGGCGCAAATAGAGTACTTTATTAAGCATCTCAACCGCCGTGATAAAGGACTTAACTGGCAGGCCCAATTAGTGGAGCTAGGGTTAGAGCCAAACTCATTAAAAGGTCAGCACTTTATTCAGTTGGTTAATGACATTATGGGGTTTCCAAGGCATTTATCGCAGCATGTTGGTGGTTTTGTTATCTCAGAAAGTCCATTACATGAATTAGTGCCCGTAGAAAATGCAGCTATGCCAGAGCGCACCATTATTCAATGGGATAAAGATGACCTTGAAACCCTTAAGTTACTCAAAGTCGATATCTTGGCCTTGGGTATGCTAAGCGCTATCCGTAAGTGCTTTGGTTATATTGCAGCGCATACGAAGCGAAACCTGGATCTTGCCCAGTTGACTCGTATGCAAGACGACCCTTTGGTCTATAAGATGTTGCAAAAAGGGGATAGTGTTGGCGTGTTTCAAGTAGAGTCTCGCGCACAAATGAGTATGTTGCCAAGGCTGAAACCCGCGAATTACTACGACTTAGTGATCCAAATAGCAATTGTACGTCCCGGCCCTATTCAAGGGGATATGGTGCATCCATTTTTAAAGCGACGGGATGGTGAAGAGCAAGTGACTTATCCATCCGAAGCGGTTAAATCGGTATTAGTGAGGACCATGGGGGTTCCCATTTTCCAAGAACAAGTGATAAAACTGGCGATGGTTGCAGCTGGGTTCACTGGGGGAGAAGCGGATAGCCTACGCCGAGCCATGGCATCATGGAAGAAAACCGGAGAGCTGATGCAGTTTAAAGAAAAGCTCATTCGAGGCATGCTAGAGCGGGGCTATGAAGCACAGTTTGCTGAGCGGATTTTTGAGCAGATCTGCGGTTTTGGTGAATATGGCTTTCCTGAAAGCCACTCAGCTTCTTTTGCTGTGCTGGCTTATGCCTCTGCGTGGTTGAAATACTACTACCCCGCAATGTTTTATACCGCTCTACTTAATAGTTTACCAATGGGGTTTTATTCGGCTTCACAGCTGTTGCAAGATGCATCAAGGCATAAGGTTAGCATTTTACCTATCTGTGTTAACCAGTCCGATTACGAACATCAAGTCGTACAAGAGCCAAGACAAACAACGTTTGCGATCCGTTTAGGACTTCGGCTTATAAAAGGGTTAAGTGAAGAAGAAGCACTGCAATTATTACAATGCAGACCTCAAGAGGGGTTTGGTAAAATCGTGCAGTTACAACAAGCTGGTATTACCAACAGTACTATTGAAAAGTTGATTTCCGCAGATGCTTTACATCACTTTGTGGATAGCCGTTATGCTGCTAGGTGGTCGCTTGCAGATCACAGTAAAACCTTGCCACTATTCAGTGATATTGAAGAGAAAGAGTCGCAATATAGTCACTTTAGCGCCACAGAGTTCGAAAACTTACAGGAAGATTATAATAGCACTAAGGTCTCTTTACGCACTCACCTAATCAAGCAACTTGAGCAAGCAAAGCTTATAGACCGAACGGTTAAGGCTAATGAACTGCTTTATCGACCGCATAAATCGTTAGTAACAGTGATAGGGCTGGTAACAGGAAAGCAAGCCCCAGGTACCGCAAAAGGCGTGACCTTTTTTACTTTGGAAGACGAAACAGGCAACATCAATGTAATTGTGTGGTCTGGTACTGCTCGAGCACAAAAGCAAGCCTATATGGGTGCTCAGCTATTAGAAATAAAAGGCATAGTAGAGAAGGAAGGGGAAGTGGTACATGTTATTGCTGGTAGGTTAATCGATAGAAGTGAGTTACTAGCAGCGATGACAATTAAGGCTCGCGCTTTTCATTAGTTGCTTTTTAGTGATTTTTTGTGGCTTAAAGCTGAGGAATGTTGTCTTCGTAAATGCGCTCTATATTTCTATAAAGTTAAAGCCCCAATAAAGAGGCATTTTTGTCATGTCTCCACTTTAGCCTTGGAGCAGTTTCATCATGGCTGCTATAAAGCCTTCTTGCTTGATTATTTGATATTTTTGGCAGGTGTCTGGGTTTTTCAAATCGTGGCATAGGTATAGTGTATTGCGCTCAAGCGCTGGCTTTGGATGTAAATTTGAGTCAAATAGCACAGGATCAATACCAGGAAGACCCGGCCAATATATACTACTAGCCACAAGTCCTAATTTCTCATAAGTAATCAGTTGTGGTTTTGGCAAGACAACAAATAGTATTCCAATGACTGCAAGTGCTATCCACTTACCTTTTCCCTTAGGTCTATCATTATCTGTAGCAGTTTGTGCTTGCTGTGCTTGTGCGGTTTGCTGAGCCTTCATCGCTGCAATTTGTTGTGGCGATGGTCGACGGTTTTTTGTTGTACTAGTGCGTTTCTTTTGGTTGGACTGTACTTGACCTAAAAGCGATTGTTTTTTTGATGGTTTTGCCATGCTTTAAGTAGCCTTTTAGTTGCAGGTCTCTATAATGCTTCTATGCTAAGTATAATAGCTTATTTTTACACTACAGCCTACGGGAAAGGACTATGGATCAAAATATCTCTATTTTAATCGTCGATGATGTAGGGACAGTTCGCAGCTTTTTACATCAAACCTTAATGCACTTAGGCATTGATCATGTAAGAGAAGCCTCCACTGCAACGCAGTGTGTAAAGTCATGTGAAGAGCAACATTTTGATATTGTCTTTTTAGATATTGAGCTGCCCGATGGTGATGGTAAAGAGTTAATTGCAACCCTAAATGAAATAAACCCGAATATTAATGTCGTTATGGTGTCGGCACACTCAACGGTAGACAATGTTAAAGATGCTATTGAGCGCGGTGCTAAAGGTTTTGTTGTTAAGCCATTTTCGCCAAAGAAAATCGCGGCTATGCTGAAGAAGTTTTACCCAGATTTAGAATTGGTTTAAAACTGCACTGATTTTATCTTTTGATACCAAAGTATATAAATTACAGGCATAAAAAAACCGACATAATGTCGGTTTTTTCAATCCAGCAACAAATTAAAGTGCTTTGATCTTAGCAACTAAACGGCTCTTATGACGAGCAGCTTTGTTTTTGTGGATTAGACCTTTAGTTGCGTAACGGTCTAGGATAGGTGCAGCAACAGCGAATGCTTGAGTTGCAGCTTCTTTATCACCAGCTTCAATTGCAGCGATTACTTTTTTGAAGTATGTACGCATCATTGAACGACGGCTTGCGTTGTGCTTACGACGCTTTTCGCTAGTGATAGCGCGTTTTTTTGCAGACTTGATGTTAGCCAAGGTTTGCTCCTAACAATCTTAAAATAAGCTTAATTTAAAGGCCGAGGAATATGCCTGTTTTAATCGCAAAAGTCAATATAAATTAACAAGCGCGGCCTAATGTTCAACACCCAAGACTCGACTTGGGCTATTCTCAATTCTTAACCTGTACAAATCAAAACGTTGCTATGCGACATTTTTACTTCTATAGCAGGCAAGTAAACCCGTAATATCCCAAGTTGCACTAATAATTTGCAAAGCGTAGCTTCACAAAGTGCCTTGAAAATCTCAGGTCTGAACCAAAGTAAACAGTCAAATTTCACAAGGTGAAACAGGCCTACCAAGGTTAATGGCGCGTATTGTATCAAAGCTGACAGGGCACGCCTAGTGCTAAATGCACAACGACTGTGGCATAATCTGCCGCGATTCACTGAATTTAGGAGTTAAGGTGGCAAAAGGGTTATTTAAATCGGGTATGATTGTCAGTGCCATGACTATGATTTCGCGGGTTCTGGGCCTCGTTCGAGATGCCGTCGTGGCAAACCTATTGGGCGCAGGATTGGCCGCCGATGTCTTTTTATTCGCCAACCGGATCCCTAATTTTTTGCGTAGGTTATTTGCAGAAGGCGCGTTTGCTCAGGCGTTTGTTCCTGTACTTTCAGAAATTAAAGAAAAGCATGGAGACGATAGAGTAAGGTTATTCGTTGCACAAGCCGCTGGGACACTCGGGACTGTATTGCTTATTGTTACTATTTTAGGGGTGATAGGCTCTCCTGTGATCGCCGCATTATTTGGCACAAGCTGGTTTCTAGACTGGTGGCAAGGTGGTGCAGATGCCGAAAAATTTGTGCTTGCAAGCGCACTATTAAAGCTCACCTTTCCTTACTTATTTTTTGTTTCATTAGTTGCACTTAGTGGGGCGGTACTGAATGTTTATAATCGCTTTGCCGCAGCGGCCTTTACGCCAGTTTTACTCAACGTGTCGATTATTGGCTGCGCTATTTTTCTCCATGATAAATTTGCACAAGGTGCGTACGCTCTAGCACTCGGTGTATTTATTGGTGGTATTGTTCAACTATTATTCCAGATCCCATTCTTGTTGCGCTTAAAAGTCTTGAGTCGCCCTCAATTTGCATGGCGGAGCCCTGAAATAACCAAAGTAAGAACTCTGATGATCCCTGCATTATTTGGTGTTTCTGTTAGCCAAATTAACTTACTACTGGATACCGTCATTGCCTCTTTTCTCGTGACGGGATCGATTGCTTGGCTTTATTATTCAGACAGATTAATTGAATTTCCACTCGGCCTATTTGGTATCGGTATTGCGACCGTGATACTGCCTGCGCTTTCTAAATTACACGCAGGAGAAAAAAGTGAAGACTTTCAGAAAACACTAGATTGGGGTGTCCGTTTTGTCATCTTCTTGGGATTACCTGCGATGCTAGGGTTGATGGTGACAAGCCCACTTATTATTTCAGTATTATTTGGCCATGGTGAGTTTGTTTCTCAAAATGCAGACAATATAAACAAGGTAAGCTTAGGGGTAGCCGCATATTCCGTTGGCTTATTAAGCTTTATGTTGATTAAAGTACTGGCACCGGGCTTTTACGCTAGACAAGATACTAAAACGCCTGTTCGAATTGGTATTATTACTATGGCACTCAATATGGTTTTCAATCTTATCTTAGCGCCTTTTATTGGTTATTTAGGCCTTGCATTGGCAACTTCATTATCAGCGTCTTGTAATGCGTTTTTACTTTATCGTCAGCTGTCACATCAAGGTGTGTATCAGCTAAGCGCATTTTCTCTTGGTTTTACTGCCAAATGCTTTGTTGCAGCGGTCGTGATGGCTGTATGTGTATACTTTCTCGGTGCACGTTTTGAATGGCTAGAGTGGGGACTGATGGAGCAGGTGCTATTACTTTGCGGATTATTAGTAACTGCGATGGTGAGCTATTTTAGTTTACTATTTATACTAGGGGTAAGATTGAGCACAATCCGAGATGCTTGATTCGCATTTTTAAGCAACTTGGGTATAATCGGGCTCTTTGATATTTGCTGCACAAAGGCACGGCACTATGCAACTAATCCGAGGGATCCATAATATTCGACCACATCATTTTGGTTGTGTGTTGACGATTGGAAACTTTGACGGGGTTCATCTTGGACATGTAGAGGTTTTGAAGGGGCTGATTAGCGACGCAAAACACTATCAACTTCCAAGCACAGTGATGTTATTTGAGCCGCAGCCCTTGGAGTTTTTTGCCAAAGATAAAGCACCGGCTAGGCTGACGCGATTACGTGATAAACTAGTCCTGTTGCAAGAGCTTGGTATAGAGCGAGTCATTTGCGTCAACTTTAATCGCAAATTTGCCTCGCAAGATGCAGAGCAATTTATCAAAGAAGTCCTAGTGACAAAGCTTGGAACCAAGGCGCTCACGGTCGGCGATGACTTTCGTTTTGGCCGTGAACGTGCTGGTGATTTTGCAATGCTAAAACGAGTGGGCGAACCGCTAGGTATGCAAGTAAAAGACACGGCAAGTTTTCGCAAGCAAGATTGTCGTGTAAGTAGCACGTTGATCCGCACGGCACTTGCGGCTGGTGATTTGCGTCAAGCACATGATATGTTGGGCCATACCTATGCCATTTCAGGCCGTGTTATTCACGGTTGGAAGAAAGGCAGAGAGCTTGGTTTCCATACTGCAAATATTGCGTTAAAGCGCCAAGTGAGCCCTGTACGCGGTGTGTATGCGGTCAAAGCGACTGTGAATCACAAAACACATTATGGCGTAGCGAATGTTGGCACTAAGCCAACCCTAAACGGAACGAAAGCCCTTTTAGAGGTGCATCTGTTTAATTTTAATGAGACCATCTACGGTCAGTTTATGAAAGTGGAGCTAATTGAAAAGCTTCGCGATGAGCAAAAATTCGAAACATTGTCGCAGTTAACAGAACAAATCAGTCGTGATGTTAGCAATGCAAAACAGTGTTTTTCTTTAACGTAGCCGATACGGAAAGTAGGATAAATGAGCGACTACAAACATACTTTAAATCTACCGGAAACTGAGTTTCCGATGCGTGGTAATTTGGCGCAACGCGAACCAAAGATGCTGAAAAAATGGTATGAAGAAGACCTATACGGTCAAATTCGCATTGCGAAAAAAGGTAAAAAGCCATTTATTTTGCATGACGGTCCTCCGTATGCAAATGGTGATATTCACCTTGGTCACTCAGTAAACAAAATCCTAAAAGATATTATTATTAAGTCAAAAACACTTTCTGATTTTGATGCGCCTTATGTACCTGGTTGGGACTGTCATGGTCTTCCAATTGAGCTACAAGTGGAAAAGAAAGTAGGCAAACCAGGTAAGAAAGTATCGGCTGCTGAATTCCGTGAAAAGTGCCGCGACTATGCTAAAAAGCAAGTTGATGGTCAAAAAACAGATTTCAAACGCCTTGGTGTGTTAGGTGACTGGGATAAGCCATACTTAACCATGAACTTTGATTTTGAAGCCAATGCTATTCGTGTGCTTGGTCGTATTATCAAAAATGGTCACCTGCACAAAGGTGCAAAGCCAGTTCACTGGTGTACGGATTGTGGTTCAGCACTTGCAGAAGCAGAAGTTGAATACCAAGACAAACAATCGCCAGCAATCGACGTAAAGTTTGTGTTTGCTGATCAAGCGGCAATCATTGATGCGTTTGGCTTGGCCGAAGGCCATGAAGGCAAAGGCGAAGTAAGTACCGCAATTTGGACTACAACGCCTTGGACATTGCCTGCAAACCGCGCCGTGGCAGTACACGGTGCGCTAGAGTATGCACTGGTACAAATTGAAGATGAAGGTCAAGAGCAGCGTATTGTGCTTGGTTCTGAATTAGTCAAAGACGCGGTTGATCGTTTTGGATTCAAGCACTTCCACGTACTAGGTTACGCGAAAGGCGCTGCGCTTGAGAATCTGCGCGTTGCACACCCATTCTTAGATTTCGATGTGCCTGTTATTTTAGGTGAGCACGTAACAACAGACTCAGGTACTGGTATCGTTCACACAGCACCTGGTCATGGTCAAGAAGACTTTGCAGCGGGTCAGGCTTACGGTCTAGAAGTTGCAAACCCGGTTGGTGCAAATGGTGTTTATCTACCAGATACGCCGATTTTTGCAGGTCAGCACGTATTTAAAGCAAATGACAGCATCATTGAGTTATTAACTGAGAAAGGTGTGTTGTTCCGCCATAAGGCATTAACGCATAGTTATCCGCATTGCTGGCGTCACAAAACTCCTATTATTTTCCGTGCGACGCCACAATGGTTCGTCAGCATGGATCAGGCTAACCTACGTGCTGATTCACTGAATGAAATCAAAAAGACAGAATGGTTACCAGAGTGGGGTGAAAGCCGCATCGCAAACATGGTTGAAGGTCGCCCTGATTGGTGTATTTCACGTCAGCGTACTTGGGGTGTACCAATCGCGTTATTTGTAGATAAAGACACCGGCAGCCTACATCCTGAAACGGAAGCCCTTATTGAAGCCGTTGCTAAACTAGTGGAAGAAAAGGGTATTCAGGCGTGGTACGACTTAGAGCTTAGCGCGCTATTAAGTGAAGCAGATGCCCAACAGTACGTAAAAGTACAAGATACACTAGACGTATGGTTTGACTCAGGTGTAACACATGCGTGTGTTGTTGATGCGCGTGAAGAATTAACAGGTCCTGCAGATCTTTACCTTGAAGGCTCGGATCAGCACCGTGGTTGGTTTATGTCATCAATGATGACTTCAGTTGCTATCAACGGTCATGCACCTTATAAGCAAGTGTTAACGCACGGCTTCACGGTCGATGAAAAAGGCCATAAGATGTCTAAGTCATTAGGCAATGTGATCTCGCCGCAAGACATCATGAACAAGCTAGGTGCAGACATTTTACGCCTATGGGTAGCTTCTACTGATTATACGGCTGAAATGACCGTGTCTGATGAAATCTTTAAGCGCTCAGCTGACCGTTATCGTCGTATTCGTAACACAAGTCGTTACCTACTTGCGAACCTAAGCGGCTTTGATCCAAAAACGGATTTAGTAGCAATTGAAGATATGGTTGAGCTAGATCGCTGGATTGTTGCGCGTGCTGCGCAGCTACAAACTGAGATCAAAACAGCGTACGACAAGTACCAAATGCTTCAAGTAACACAAAAGCTTATGAATTTCTGTACTGGTGAATTGGGCTCGTTCTATTTAGACGTGATCAAAGACCGTCAGTACACCGCGAAAAGTGATAGCCATGCCCGTCGTTCTTGTCAATCAGCGCTTTATCATATCGCGGAAGCGATGACACGTTGGATGGCACCTATCATGAGCTTTACCGCACAAGAAATCTGGGAAGTATTACCAGGTGAGCGTGGCCAGTTTGTATTCACGGATACTTGGTATGATGCAATTGAAGGGGCGACAGAAGGCTCGTTGAATAACGAGTACTGGCAGAACTTACTCGCGGTACGTGATGAAGTAAACCGTGTGCTTGAGAATGCACGTAAAGAAGAAGTGATCGGTGCAACGCTACAGGCTGAAGTAACGCTATATACAGGCGGTGACTTAGCTGAGCAGCTCAATGCCATTGGTGACGAATTACGCTTCGTATTACTGACTTCAAAAGCAACGGTAGAAGTAGTTAACAGCAAACCAGAAAATGCAATTTCATCAGAAATTGATGGTTTATACATTAGTGTTGCGGCAACATCGGCTAAAAAGTGTGATCGTTGTTGGCACTATACCGACGACGTAGGTACGGATGAGCAACATGCAGACATCTGTGGCCGTTGTATTAGTAACGTTGAAGGTGACGGCGAGCAACGTCAATTCGCCTAGGAGTAAAACGTGACACAAACTACACAGAAAAGTGGTCTGGTGTGGTTGTGGCTTAGTCTACTGCTTTTTGCAGTAGACTATTTCACTAAAGCACTGGTTATGGCTAAAATGGAACTCTATGAGTCCATTGATATTTTGCCTATTTTCAATCTCACCTATATGCATAACTATGGTGCGGCTTTTAGCTTCCTAAGTGAAGCTGGTGGCTGGCAGCGTTACTTTTTAAGTGGCATTGCCGTGGCGATTAGCACTTTACTGATTTTTTGGCTACGTAAATTGCCCGCATCAAATTGGAAGTTGGGATTGGCCTACGCGCTGGTATTAGGTGGTGCTGTAGGAAATTTATACGACCGCATTATTCATGGTTATGTGATTGACTTCCTTCATTTCTATTATCAAGACTGGCATTATCCAGCGTTTAATGTGGCAGATATGGCGATTGTCGGCGGTGCTGCACTATTAATTTTCGATGCCTTTACCAGTGGAGATAAACCACAGGAGAAAAATGCGTGAGTGAGCAACTAATTGGAGCAAAGTCTGAAGTCTTGTTCCATTTTTCAATCAAGTTATCAGACGGTTCAGCAGCAGATTCTACCAAAGTTCATAATAAACCCGCTAAGTTGTTTATGGGTGATGGCAGCCTGACGGAAAATTTTGAAAAGTGTTTGCTTGGATTAAAAGCGGGCGATGAGAAATCTTTTGAGCTAGAGCCAGAAGACGCGTTTGGACAACCAAATCCTGATAACATCTATTATGTTGATAGAAGCAAATTTGGCGCAGAAACCCCCGCTCAAGTAGGTAGCATCATTGCATTTACGCAACCTGATGGTACTGACTTACCTGGATTGATCCGAGAAGTAGCCGGCGACTCGGTAACTGTCGATTTCAATCACCCGCTTGCAGGCCAAAAAGTAACGTTTGAAGTTGAAATTCTTGAGGTAAATAACTAATGGATATCTTGCTGGCAAACCCGAGAGGATTCTGTGCAGGTGTAGATAGAGCGATCAGCATTGTTGAGCGTGCACTCGATATTTTCGAAGCGCCTATTTACGTTCGCCATGAAGTTGTTCATAACAAATATGTTGTTGATGGTCTGAAGTCTCGTGGTGCGGTATTCGTTGAAGAGCTAAATGAAGTGCCAGACGACAGTATTGTTATTTTCAGCGCGCATGGTGTTTCTCAGCAAGTACGTAATGAAGCGAAGCGCCGAGAGTTAAAAGTCTTTGATGCTACCTGCCCGTTGGTAACAAAAGTACATATGGAAGTGACGCGTGCTAGTCGCAGAGGTACTGAGTGTATTTTGATTGGGCATCACGGCCACCCTGAAGTTGAGGGTACTATGGGTCAGTATGACAATCCGAATGGTGGTATTTATCTTGTTGAAAAACCAGAGGATGTAGCAGCACTCAAAGTGAAAGATGCTGACAATGTGTTCTATTGCAGTCAAACGACGTTATCGGTAGATGACACTGCGGATGTAATTGACGCACTGCGTAGCAAGTTTCCGAACATCAGTGGTCCTCGAAAAGATGATATCTGTTATGCCACGCAAAACCGCCAAGATGCGGTTCGCGACTTAGCGGACAAAGTTGAGTTATTGCTTGTGGTGGGTGCGAAAAATAGTTCTAACTCTAACCGCTTAAGAGAACTTGCGGATAAAATGGGCACCAAGGCGTTTCTTATCGATGATGCCTCTTCCATCGAAGAAATTTGGTTCGATGGGGTTGCAAAAGTAGGTGTAACTGCCGGCGCATCTGCACCTGAAGTGCTGGTTCAACAGGTTATCTCTCGACTTAAAGAACTTGGTGGGGAAACGGTAGTTGAGAACCCTGGGCAAGAAGAAAATGTCGTGTTTGCCGTACCTGTAGAACTCAGATAAGAGAGTTAGCACGATGACACCGCGTATCAGGTTGTTGTCTGCACTATTGAGTGAGCGAGGTGTGCTAGCATTGCTAGTTGCCTCGCAAATCCTAGCCTTTTTATATACGCTGATTTCCGCGACTGCGTTTTGGCAATCCCTTGGGTTAACTAGCTTATTTATTCATTTCACTGCCTTTTTATCACTTGCCGTGATAGCGATTGTGTGCCACGCTGTTGAGAAGCGCTCAGATTTAGTTGAAGCTGGAATTCTCATTTCTGTCTTCGTGCTTTGTACTGCTGTCACCAGTACGGTTTTTCCCTATGGCTTTACATTGCTCGGTTGGATTGATGAGGCAAAAATTGAATTGAGCTTATGGCGTAACATCGCAATATGTCTTTGCATTATCACGCTTTTCGCGCATTTCTTAGCTATCTTTACCGATAATATTCGTAAGGTGAAAGCGCTATCTCAAGCGGAACTTGAAGCGTTACATGCGAGAATTCGGCCGCACTTTTTATATAACTCACTCAATACCGTGGCCGAATTGACTCATATCGATCCAACTGCAGCAGAAAAGTCAGCATTAGCCCTTGCCGATTTATCTCGCGCTGCGATGTCCACACAAAATATTGTTCCGCTGGAAAGTGAAATATCTTTATGCAAAGCGTATTTAGAACTTGAGCAGTGGCGCTTTGCAGAGCGTTTGAGGGTAGAGTGGGAGTTAGACAATGTCTTGGGAGATGTTTTGATCCCTGCGTTGATATTGCAGCCATTGGTGGAGAACGCGGTTAGCCATGGGGTAGAGCCAAACCCAAATGGAGCGGATATTCGTATTCATATTCACTGTAGTAAACGCACCTTATCGGTGGTAATTTTTAACAGCTATGATGCAAAATTAAAGCCGACGCACCAAGGGCATGGCATTGGGATAAGTAACATCAGACGCCGCTTGGCTTTACACTATAATCAGCCCATTGATTTTAAAACCGAAGCCCGTCAAGATAGCTATACCGTCAGTTTTTCGCTACCGCTATGAAAACAGTAATATCTTACCTTATTTTGGATGATGAGCCGTTGGCAAGAGCTCGCGTTAAACGATTAATGCAAAAGCACGTAGGCTTTCGTTGTATCGGTGAAGTTGATTGCGCTGACAGTGTGGAAGCGTTACTAAAGCAGGAGCCTGTGCAGCTAATTTTTCTTGATATTTCGATGCCGGGTCAGTCAGGTATTGAGCTTGCAAGCCAACTACGCCTGCAATTTCCGAGGATGAAAATCGTGTTTCTAACGGCGCATCCGGAATATGCGTTAGAAGCATTTGAGCTGCACGCCAATGGCTATCTAGTGAAGCCACTAGATAGTGATAAGCTAGATGCTTTATTGACTACTATCTTTCCGAGTATGGAGACGCTAAGCTATTACGTTGGCAGTGAGTTGCGTTACGTTCAGGTTTCGGATGTTATGGTTGCCGAGGCGGATGAAAAATATACGCGAGTAACCTTGAATTCCGGCCTACAAGCATTAATTGACATGTCACTCAAGTCACTGTTAGATAAGTTTCCAACACATTTTATTCAAATCCACCGCAGTACATTAGTTAAGCGAACAGAAATTTCTGCTTTAGAACTACATGAACAAAAGCACTATGTTTGTCTCAAGTCGCTGCCCAATCGCTATGAAGTTAGCCGTAGAGCTTACACCCAACTAAAAACATTATTTTAAGTGTTAAGCGGTGAATAAACCGTTTATCGCCTCAATAGACCTTTCATACTATCCCGTATTGAGTTTCAAAGACGACTAATTACACTGAAGCTAGGACAATTGAATTCTGGTTGAGATATGCATATTTCGCTAAAGCAACATGGCTTCACACTGTTAGAAGTGCTTATTGCGTTTATGATTTTAAGCTTTGGACTGCTTGGCGCTGTGGCATTACAAGCAAAAGCTAAACAAGCAAGTTTTGATTCTATGCAGCGAGCCGCTGCGGTAGAGCTTGCCAGTGACATCATGCACAGAATAAGAACAAATGATGCGGCAAATATAACCACACTTTACGATGTTGACTTTAATAGCACCGAAGACGTACAGGCAAACACCACGTGTTATACACAGCGCTGTAATGCAGAAACGCTTGCGAAAACAGATATTGCTAATTGGCGTCAAGCGATAAGAGCAAGGGAAAATACAGGTTCGTTGGATAACGCGATTGTGTGTATTAATCCAACCGCAGGTGCCACTCCATCTGGGGTAAATGTGCAGGTTATTGTCACTTGGCGAGGGCGTCAGGCAATGACCGCATTGGAAAATAATCCAGCAGCCGGGTGTGGTGTTGAAGACGATAGACGGCGTGCAGTCGTAATGGAAACTTTTGTCTTGTTAAGGAGTCAGCCGTGAACAAAATCCGAGGTTTTACATTGTTAGAACTCATGATCGCCATGTTTATCGGCGTATTGTTGTTAGGCGGCGTCATTGCTACTTATGTCGGTATGAAAGCGACGACCAACGACACCATGAGTATTGGAGAGCTACAAGAAAAAGGACGTTTAGCGCTTTCCATTATGCGGCGGGATATCGAGCAAGTTGGCTTTTGGGGGACTTTTTACGATCAAGGTTTCACGGATGATAATCAAGCCGCTCCAGCTAACCCAGGAAGTGACTGCTCTGGTGGGATAAACAATGGTAGTTTTCCGAACAATGAGCCTGCTAATTTCAGGCCTATTTGGGCAACATTCACAACAAATGCAACGGCAATGGGATGCATAACTAAAGCTCGACCACAATCAGAAGTGTTACAGGTGAAGTTTCTGGAAGGGAGTCCTGTAGAGGTAACAGGTCTTGTGCCAGACGCAGGTGCTATCCAATCAACTAGGTATTATTTTATTGCACAACAAGAGCAAGCCGAATTTATTGCAGGTGGCAATGTTGGCAACATGCCAAGCGTGAATGCGACACTTTGGCCATATAGTCACCATGTATATTATGTGAGTGAAGAGCAGCAGGTTATTAATAATCGTACTATTACTATCCCCGTTCTAAGAAGGCAAAGACTACATGTAAACGGTGGTATGAAGGATGAATTAGTGATCGAAGGCGTTGAACAAATTCGTTTTGTTTTTGGTTTAGATACCAATTTTGACGGTCGAGTGGATAGATATAGAAATACAACAAATATGTCCGATGCTGACTGGGGCGCTACAAGAGGTATCTTATCCCTACAGCTGTTTGTATTGGTAAGGGTGCTAGAACCGGATGTTGACTTTGGGGTACAGTCGCGATCTTACGTATTAGGGAATGATCCTGATAAAAGGACGTTGACTTATAACGATGCCATTAGACGTACCGTATTTTCAACCACAATATCAATGTACAACATGGGAGGCTCAGCATGGGAAATGTAAAGCAACGGGGTGTAGTACTGATCATGGCGATGGTCATGGTAGTCGCCATAATGGCGGTTGCAGTAACGTTAATGAGTACCAGTACGTTGGATATAAAAATGACCCATGCCGTCATGGAACGAGAAGAAGCTGAAAGCTTACTCTTTGGTGAAATGCAAAGATTAATTCAGCAAGAGCAGCCGCGTTCGGACAATATTTTTCTGCGTTCAAGGCAGCAGTTAGCAGACGAAGGCACAACAGTACAAACGCCTAATGGCCTACAAGCCACTGTGACTAACCTAAATAATGGTGAGCTAGAGCTGTTTTGTCCACGTCAATATGACTATACAGAGGGATTTGTGTGCAACATGACGGAAGTCGAAGCCACTGTGGAATATGGTGATAGGGGACGTCACAACGTCACCATAGTGATGGGAATTGGTCAGGAAATTGTGAGCGTTTCAAATTAACAGCCTTTTTCGAGTAACTGATATGAATAAGTTAATATACACGATAGTTGCATTAATGGCGCTATTACAAACCGCTCAAGCGGAAGACATTGAGCTTTATGTTAAACATAATGTTTCTACTCGCGAACAACCTCGGGTACTGATGTTGTTCGATACATCAGGCAGCATGGCGTGGGACTCACAAAATGGTAAGGCGTGTTATGAGCGTTACTCATATCGCGTGTGGACTGGCTGGCGTTATGAAACACGTTATGGCTACCGAGAAACAGAGTGCTTTAACGGTAGTAACTGTTATCAAGCAAATCAGTACAATCAAGCCGTTCAGGGCTGCGCGGATAGCCGTCTAAAAGTAGCACAAAATGCAATGCGCAGTTTAGTTAGTGATAATGATGATATTAGATTTGGCCTGTCTCGACTTTATTCTTCGAGTGGGGGTTATATTCTTAATGGGATTGGCAGTAGCCGCAGCGATATTGTTGATAAGATCAACGCATTACCAGCAAGTGGTTCTACGCCGCTGTCAGAAACGCTTTGGGAGTTATATAACTACCTTAAAGGTGGTGACGTATATTGGGGGACCAATGGCGGAAACGACAGGGATAAGGGGATAGAACGTGGTAACGACTATATTTCTGCGTTTACCCCCGTGCGTGGCGAAGAAGAGCGGTGTGATACGTCAATCAACTTAATTTTAATGACGGATGGCGACCCTACCAGCGATACTGACTCTAACACAAGTATCGTTAATGAATATTATTCAGTGTATGGCGCCTACCCTAATTATTTCGACATTAATGAAGGCTCTGGTGTTACCAAAAACTATTTACCAGCTTTAGCCAAAACAATGCGCGGTACGTCTCAAGTTAAAGTTGACTTATATCCTTCTACTCCAGATGAACATGACTTTGCGCGAGTCTTTACGATCGGTTTTGGTAACGGTATGTCTAATACAGGTAAAGAGTTGCTTGCGGAAACTGCTAAGGAAGGGGGAGGGCAATACCTGCACGCTAATACCGCAAATGAACTGTCGGATGTACTCAAAACCACGATTACCAATATCAGAAATGTGAGCGCAAGTTTTAGTTCACCAACGGTGTCCGCCAATGCTGAAGATCAAACCCAAACAGGTGATGCACTTTATTACACTCAGTTTAAACCAGAGACACATACTCGCTGGCGTGGCAACCTGAAAAAGCTTAAGTTTGTGGGCACAGAGATAGTAGGTCAGGAACTGACTAAAGCGATAAATGATAAAGGTGCGATTGATAGCAATATCACAACATATTGGTCGCAAGCGGAATCAAAAGATGGCAACAATATTGAAAAAGGAGGAGTTAACTATGCGCTTGAAAATCAGGTTACTAGAAAAGTACTGTCTGATTTTGGTGGCGGTGATTTAGTTGATTTCACCTATAATAACGCCGAAAGTGCCTATGGTAATTTAACTAAACTTGCCACAGCAATGGAGTTAAGCGGTGCGAGTAAAAGTGAGATACAAAGTATTTTTAATTGGGCGATAGGTCAAGACGTCGACGATGATGATGGTGACGGTTTGAGATCTGAAAGAAGGCCAGACATATTCGCCGATCCCTTACATTCAAAGCCTGCAACGGTCGACTATGGCAATGGCGATATTCGCGTGCTCATTGGCACCAACGCCGGCATGCTCCATATGTTTAAAGATCAAGGAAATAGCGTAACTGAAAGCTGGGCATTTATTCCAGGTTCTTTATTACCTATCCTGAATCCAGTCAAAACACGTAAAGCAGAAACGAAATTGTATGGCCTAGATGGACCTATTACTGTGTACTTTCACGATGTGAATAAAAATCGCAAGGTGGAAGCGGGTGATAAGGTTTGGGCCTTTGTGGGAATGCGCCGCGGCGGCAATAAATACTATGGCTTTGATATTACCAATCCAGATTCACCCAAACTATTGTGGGGTGGGCCTATTTCCGGTGATTCAAACAAGTTTAAAAACTTGGGACAAACGTGGTCCAAGCCCGTGGTGACTTTCATTGAAAAGCAAAAGGATAGACCGGTATTGGTTTTTGCAGCAGGATACAATACCAATAAAGACAATGTTTCACGTAGCGATGATAATGATAAAGGCGTAGGGATTTACATGGTTGATATCATGTCAAACAATGCTGATATTGTTTGGTCGCTCACTGGAGATGCGTTTAAAGGTAAGCACAGTATTGTTGCGGAGCCAACGTTAACGGACTCAGACTATGATGGCTATATTGACAGAATTTATTTAGCGGATACCGCAGGGAGTATCTGGAGAATTGATATACCGGGTCCAAACCCATCTGATAGTACTGAGCCTTGGACTCATTTTGAGTTGGCGCGTTTGGGGAGTAGCTTTGCTGATGAGGATAGACGCTTTTTTTATCGTCCAAATATTGCTCGTACTTTTTATAGTAAGGTAACAGAGACTAGATATAACGGGAATTTGATTAAAGAGCGCAGAGATACGCCGTTTGATGCCATTGTTATTGGTAGTGGTAATCGCTCTAAGCCGACAGATTCAAGTGTGACTGACTACCTTTTCATGATTAGGGACATACATACGAAGACTCAGTCATTTGTAAATGATATTCCAGAACCGATATTAATTTCTGATTTAATGGAAATGAAGAGCGATCCGTTTGGGAATGCTGTGGATAATATTGACGACTTTATTGAACTAGAAGTAGAGCTGGCTAAGTTTAATGGCTGGAAGTACCAATTATCAGGGGGCGAAAAGTCGCTCTCTGGAGCTACTGTTATTGGAGGAGTGGCATACTTTACTTCATTTACACCAGCAGATCAGACAACCCAACAATGCACATTAACAGGTGGTAAAGGGCAGCTTTACATGTTCCATTTACATTATGGTACAGGTAAAACTTATGTTACTTCACAGGATTTACCGGATACGCCGACTCTAGTTGTACGCAAAGATGAAAATGGCAAAAGAGTTCCTTATATCGCAGGCCCTGGGATTATAGCTGATGGCAGCAATCCATTTGTACCGCCGGGAATACCAGGGGAACCAGTGCCAGTTGTGGGAGATGACGACAAGGTTATTATCTTTAAAAATAAAACTTCGGGTATCAGAACAAGACAACTTTACATTTATAAGAGGGAAGATAGCGATGAGAAGAAATAGTACCCTAGACAAAGCAATATCAGGTTTTACCTTGATAGAAGTAATGATAGTGGTGGTGATCATCGGTATTCTCTCTGCGATTGCGTACCCTAATTACACTGAGTATGTGAGAAGGGGGGCAAGGGCTGATGCCATGACTTTGTTACTTGACGCCGCGAATAAGCAAGAGCAATTCTTTGTTGATAACAGAGCTTACAGCGATAATCTAGCGGCAATCGGTGTAGCGACTGCAACGGAAAATGGTTATTTCAATGTAACACTTGAAAACGTCACTGCAGATACTTTTAGAATCGTCGCAACAGCCGCAGCAGGGCCGGTTCAAGGCGATGAACAGTGCCCAGCTTTAACCATTGATGAACTTGGGGTTCGAGGTGTTACTGGGACAACGGATCAAGACGCTATAGATAGGTGTTGGGAACGTTAATTTTCGGGGGGAGTAGCTAACTCCCCTTTGTATTCATACTAACTATCCCCGAGCTTAGGTTATTTACTTTTGACACTCATCAGTATCTTTTAGAGTGCTTCTCCCAGTGTAGCTAACTGACAACGACAATCCCATGGTAGAACTTGCGTTACAATAGACAAAAGTACCGTTATAGAGTCCCGCGAGATGACCAAAGCGGCGAAATATAATGGCGTTTCTTGGGTAGGTGAGCTTGTCACCTGAGTCTACTGAGTCCACAACCGCTAATTTATAATCATTGCCTGAAAACTCACCTTGAGGGTGGTAGTCGATAAAAACCGTTAACTGAGTGTGCCATTCTTTGTCGTCGCAGCGATTGTTTTTCAGTGGGCATAAAGTAACGGTTGCACCACTTGCAACGGCCTGAATGCGAGCAAAATTAATGGCTCGTCGCAACGCTTCTAGTTTTATTTTTGGTTTATCAAACTGAAATAAAGTCGTAAGACTGGGAAGAGAAAATAAACTGACGATGGTGATAATCGCCAAACACACTAAAGATTCCAATAGGGAAAATCCCATATGACGATGCATATCCTTTGCCTCGTTTTATATTTTCTTTAAGCCTAGTCGTTTATATATTAAAGGCAAGATTGGAACTTAGAGATATTTTGCGCATCAGTACTTTTGTGGTTATCCACAGGTATCTGTTGTATTTCCTCGATATAATGCTGTGCCAGCGGTTGAAACACTCAACTGCTGATTGTTGTCGTCACTACCAGGACAATAGGTAAAATTTCCGGCGTTTGAACCACTTAATAACCCACTCGAATCAAACCTTAGACGATTGTCACCAGAAAATACCATAGTGTCGTTATCGTCTACGACCTCCATCGTTCTATGGATAGTATCACCATTACTAAATGTGCCATTTTTATCACTATCAACAAACACGCTAATTCTGTTCGTTGCCCAATTATCTTGGCAAGTAAATGCAGTCCTAGCTTGAATATTGGCTGGGGGAGCTGGGCAAAGAATGACAATGTCGTCTGCGGCGGTTGCTTTTACACGGGCAAAAGCGATGTTACGTTGTAATTCTTGTAAGAAGGACTCTGCTCGGTTACGTTGCAGCAGGTTGCCATCAAAGCTAAATGAAATGGCCAACACGATAGCCAATATAGCGATGGTTATCATCAGTTCTAGTAGATTGAATCCTGCTGATTGTTTCATTACCGCCTCACAACCAAAAAGTAATAATTTATGATTAATATTATTGCGTGAAATCACTTCAACTTTCAATGTCTTTGTTTGCCTTGGGCAAGCGGATTGTCTAAAATCGACGCTATACCAAAGGAATCGAGATAATCATGAAGAAAATAGAAGCAATAATTAAACCGTTTAAACTTGATGATGTCCGAGAAGCGCTTTCGGATGTGGGGATCACAGGTATGACGGTATGTGAAGTAAAAGGTTTTGGTCGTCAGAAAGGTCATACTGAGTTATATCGCGGTGCTGAATATATGGTAGATTTCTTGCCTAAAGTAAAGCTTGATATTGTTACCGCAGATGAAGACGTTGACAGAGCCATTGAAGTTATCCTAAAAACTGCGCAAACGGGCAAAATTGGTGACGGTAAAATCTTTGTGACCGATGTTGAGCGTGTGGTTCGGATCCGTACAGGTGAAGAGGACGAAGAAGCGATTTAATACGCTGTTAAGTCAAATGCTTACCTTTTAAGGCTGCTTCCCTTCTATTATGGGCAGCCTAATTCCTTCCTTATTACAACTACAATCAAATAAAACACGCTGACGGCTGATGTCTATGTACAGGAAACAAGTATTTTTTACTGCTGTAGAATGCTTGAAGGCGAGTACTGCTGGGAGAGAAGTCACGACATCGGTGATATCGTGACTTAGCACTCTATTTATTTGTTACGTGCGTTAACCGATTTGGCTTTTTTCACGTTATCTGCAAGGTCTGGCAGGCCGAGTTTGCGGTAGCTTTTTTCCATAATGTCAAAAGCTTGGGTCAGATAACTACTTTGAGAGTAGTGTTCTACTACATATTTGCCACGGTTTGCTGCGGCAAGATATGCTTCACGCTCGAAGTAATATTCAGCGACTCTCAGTTCGTAACGAGCCATTTTGTTTAGTAACCATACTAAGCGTTTTTTCGCCTCTGGTGCATATGGACTGTTTGGATAGTTTTTAACTAACGTGGTTAAATCCTGAAAAGCAACGCGGGTACGATTGGCATCGCGGTCGGCTCTGTCTACACCAAAATATTCTTGGAATGCGTTTTCGTCGGCTTTAATACTTACCAGGCCTCGCATGTAGTACATGTAGTCTAGGTCTTTATGATTTGGATTTAAGCGAATAAAACGATCAATAGTGGCAAGTGCTTGGTCAGTGTTACCTGTTTGATAATATGCATAGACTAAGTCCATTTGAACTTGTCTTGCATAAGGGCCAAACGGGTAACGAGCATTAATCGCACCCAATAATTCAATGGCGCGGGCATATAAACCGGAATCTAATGTTTGTTTAGCATCTTCATAAAGTGCTTGGGCGGATTTGTTTGGTACGCGTTCAATATCTTCTTGTTCTGGTGCGGATGAACAGGCTGCCAAACCCAAAACAGACGCGGCTAACGCCAGCCTAAAGGCGTGTGTCCTTAAGTTTTTAATCATTTTATTTTACTACCTTTGTTTTCTTCGGCTAGGCCAACTCGGCAAAACCGAGTAAACTATGCATTAATACGATTCTAACCCAGTCGAGCACGGCTTGCACTGGTAAATTAGGTAAAGTTTCAGATGTCAGAGCAAATTTCCCTCCAAGCGGAGGTTCCAGTCGAACTCGGTGGTAAACGTCTAGACCAAATATTGGCGCAATTGTTCCCGGATTTTTCTCGTTCAAGAATAAAAACTTGGATCCTTGAAGATAAAGTCACCGTAGATGGTGAAGTATTCAACACCCCTCGTGAAAAGTTACTTGGTGGTGAAAGTGTCGCTATCGAGACGGTTATCGAAGCACAACGTGAATACGAAGCGCAAGATATAGAGTTAGACATTGTTTATGAAGATGATGACATTCTTGTGATAAACAAGCCGATGGGGCTGGTGGTTCACCCCGGTGCCGGTAACCCAGATGGCACTGTGTTAAATGCTCTGCTGCACCATCACCCAGAAATCATTAACGTGCCTCGTGCTGGTATCGTACACCGTCTAGACAAAGACACGACTGGTCTAATGGTCGTGGCGAAAACTATTCAAGCACAAACGCACTTGGTGAAGAATCTACAAGCGCGTGAAAACTTCACACGTGAATATGAAGCTGTCTGTAATGGCACGATGACGGCAGGTGGCATGATTGAAAAGCCAATCGGTCGTCACGCAACCAAGCGTACACATATGGCAGTCCATGAGATGGGTAAGCCAGCTATCACTCATTACCGTGTTGCTGAAAAGTTTCGAGCACACACGCGCTTGCGCCTACGCCTAGAAACCGGTAGAACGCACCAAATTCGTGTACATATGGCGTATTTGAATCACCCACTAATTGGCGATCAGCTCTATGGCGGCCGTCCTCGTCCACCAAGAAATGCGACTCAAGGATTAACCGAGCAATTAAGAGAGTTTAAACGTCAGGCATTGCATGCTATAAAACTGAGTATCGCTCACCCGATTACTGGCGAGAAGATGACGTGGGAAGCGCCTGTGCCTGAAGATATGATTAAACTGGTGGCAGCGCTCAGAGAAGACACCAAAGAAAACCCGGATTTAACGTTATAAGATGCAACTTGCTCAGTGGCCATTAACCCAATTCGTTGGGACATTATCAACAACGCGCAAGGGCGGTGTTTCAGCACCGCCGTATGATAGCTTTAACCTAGCCTTTCATGTTGGTGATAATGCTGAACATGTAGCCGAAAACCGTCGAATTTTACACGGCTATGTGGCCAACCCGATTGTATGGCTTGAGCAAGTACATGGCGCAGAAGTGGTGGTGGTCGACGAGCAGTTTGAAATCGCGCAGGTCCATCAAGCCGATGCCTTATACACTCGCTTGCGTCAAACACCACTGGCTATCATGACAGCAGACTGCTTACCCATTCTGCTTGCATCAAAAGATGGTGAAGAGGTGGCCGCTATCCATGGTGGTTGGAAGCCTCTTGCAGCTGGAATTATCTCGCAAACACTGGCTAAGTTTAACTGTGCACCTGAAGAGATCTGCGTATGGTTTGGCCCTGCGATTGGACCTAGTGCATTCGAGGTAGGTGAAGACGTAGTACAAGCTTTTGAGACGCAACGAAATACGGCATTTGATGCCAAAAAAGACGGTAAGTATCTTGCGGATATTTTTGAGCTTGCACAGTCGTTATTACGCGAGCAAGGTGTAAAGGATTTTTACGGCGATAAACACTGTACAGTAACTATGCCCGAGCAGTATTTTTCCTATCGTAGAGACAAAACAACGGGCCGTATGGCAACTTTGATTTGGCGCAAATAATCAGGGTAAATTATTACTTTTACGCTTGATCTTCGTTCAGTTAATACCCATAAATAAGGTAATTCGATATTTTATATGGGTAAATAAATCATGCGTTTAGATAGATTTACAAGCAAATTCCAAGCTGCGCTTTCCGATGCGCAGTCATTAGCGCTTGGGCGCGATCACCAATTTATTGAACCTGTTCATTTAATGTACGCTTTGCTCCAGCAGAGCGGCTCAAGTGTGCGCGCATTATTAGCACAAGCAGGTGTGAGCGCCGACGAGCTTAATACTAAGTTGTCACAAGCCATTGAAAAGCTATTTAAAGTAGAAGGTGTAGGTGGTGATGTACAGCTTTCAAATAACCTTATTTCACTGATCAATCTATGTGATAAATATGCACAAAAGCGTAAAGATAAATATATCTCCAGCGAGTTATTTGTTTTTGCTGCGTGCGAAGATAAAGGCCCATTAGGCGAGATTTTCAAAGCGCTTAACATCACTCAGCCAAAGATTGAGCAAGCCATTAAGGCTATTCGAGGGGGTCAAAAAGTGGATGACCCTAATGCCGAAGACACTCGCCAAGCTCTTGAGAAATTTACTATCGATCTCACTGAGCGTGCCGAGCAAGGTAAGCTTGATCCGGTTATTGGCCGTGATGACGAAATTCGCCGCACTATTCAAGTGCTACAGCGCCGTACTAAAAACAACCCTGTACTTATCGGTGAACCGGGCGTTGGTAAAACCGCCATCGTTGAGGGGCTCGCGCAGCGTATTATCAACGGTGAAGTTCCTGAAGGCTTGAAAAGTAAGCGTGTACTATCGCTAGATATGGGAGCATTGGTGGCAGGAGCCAAATACCGTGGTGAGTTTGAAGAGCGCCTGAAGTCGGTATTAAATGAACTGGCTAAAGAAGAAGGCCAAGTTATTCTCTTTATTGATGAAATCCATACTATGGTGGGGGCGGGCAAAACCGACGGTGCAATGGATGCTGGCAACATGCTAAAACCCGCACTCGCACGTGGTGAGCTTCACTGTGTGGGGGCGACCACGCTTGATGAATATCGTCAGTATATTGAAAAGGACGCGGCACTTGAGCGTCGTTTCCAAAAAGTATTTGTTGCAGAGCCAACCGTAGAGGACACCATCGCGATCCTACGTGGCTTAAAAGAGCGTTACGAATTGCACCACTCGGTGGATATTACCGATCCTGCGATTGTCGCTGCGGCTAATTTATCACATCGTTATATCTCAGATCGGCAGCTTCCAGATAAAGCTATCGATTTGATAGACGAAGCAGGGTCTTCAATTCGGCTGCAAATTGACTCAAAGCCGGAGCAATTAGACAGACTAGAGCGCCGTATTATCCAACTAAAATTGGAAGATAACGCGCTGGCAAAAGAGAAAGATGAAGCGAGTCAAAAGCGTCGTACTGAGATGCAAACACTCATTAATGAATTAGAAGCTGAGTATCGAGAGCTTGATGAAGTGTGGAATGCCGAAAAAGCCTCACTACAAGGCACGCAAGTGATTAAGGCTGAGCTTGAGCAAGCGCGTTTAGATCTAGAAGTCGCGCGTCGAGCAAGTGACTTGCAACGTATGTCCGAACTACAATATGGTCGGATCCCTGAGCTTGAGCGAAAACTAGACCTTGCTTCTCAGGCTGAAATGCAGGAAATGAGTCTTTTAAAAAATCAGGTTGGTGAAGATGAAATTGCAGAAATTTTATCGCGCTGGACTGGGATCCCAGTCGCAAAAATGCTTCAAGGTGAGCGTGAAAAGTTACTGCAAATGGAAGACGAGCTTCACAAAAAAGTGATTGGTCAAGACGAAGCCGTTAATGCGGTTGCCAACGCTATCCGTCGCTCACGAGCCGGGCTTGCAGACCCAAATCGCCCAATTGGTTCGTTCTTGTTCTTAGGTCCAACAGGGGTTGGTAAAACGGAGCTGACCAAAGCGTTAGCCAACTTTATGTTTGATACGGAAGATGCCATGGTGCGCATTGATATGTCCGAGTTTATGGAAAAACACTCAGTTGCGCGCTTGGTTGGCGCACCTCCTGGTTATGTTGGCTACGAAGAAGGCGGCTATTTGACAGAAGCGGTAAGGCGTCGCCCTTATTCTGTGATTTTACTTGATGAAGTGGAAAAAGCGCATCCAGATGTATTTAACATCTTATTGCAGGTCTTGGACGATGGTCGCTTGACCGATGGTCAAGGTCGCACGGTTGATTTTAAAAATGCGGTGATCATCATGACCTCGAACTTAGGGTCGGATGTCATTCAAGAGCAAGCAGGAAATAACGACTACGCAACACTCAAGGAGCGTGTTATGGGCGTGCTCGCTAGTCAGTTTAGACCTGAATTTATTAACCGCATTGATGAAACTGTGGTGTTCCACCCGCTTATCAATGAACATATTAAAGAAATTGCGAGTATCCAATTAGACAGATTGAGTAAACGCTTAACTGAAAAAGGCTTTGCGCTTGAGCTCAGTGACGCTGCGCTTGATAAAATCGCTGCGAGCGGGTTTGATCCTGTATATGGTGCCCGTCCTCTAAAACGAGCAGTGCAACAATACATTGAAAACCCGTTGGCGCAGGACTTGTTACAAGGTAAGTTTGTGACTGGCGATACCATTAAAGTCGAGGTTGTCGACGACCAGATAGTGTTCAATCACTAATATAGCTAAACGCTCTTACAGTCATACTGTAAGAGCGTTTTTCCTTCCCATACTGTAAATTTCTTCAAACTCCTTACCCTTTCGCGTATTCTACAAAGATAACAAACTGTCTTCTAAGAACGCCGCATATGATAAATAACTCAACCACTTACGGTATCTACGAATTTGGTGATAGCAATCAGCTGTGTAGTACCACCATTTCTTTGCCAGCACTTAGTTCAGGCCTAGTGCGCATAAAAGTAAACAGTACCAGCATAAATCCTATTGAAGTGAAAACCAGACAAGGCCTTGGTTATGTTGCAGCGCAAAAAAGCGCAGATGCCTTTTTGCCGCTCGGATATGATCTGTATGGTGAGGTGGTTGAGGTTTATGGCTCAGATAATCAATTTAAAGTAGGCGACCTTGTCATCGGTATGATTGGGTTTGCGAGTAACCCCGGAACCTATAGTGATTATGTAGTGGCGCTTGAGTCAGAGCTCATCAAGGTTTCTTTGCAAGAAAATCCAGATATTGCAGGTCTTTGTCTTGCGGGTCTTACTGCAAAACAAGCGCTAGATAAATTTTCGAATCATAATCGTCCACTATATGTATTGGCACCAACTGGTGGCGTGGGGCATTTAGCAATTCAACTAGCACAGCTCCAAGGGCGAAAAGTCATTGCTGTCTCGACCCGCCCTGAGCACGAATTGTTGTCGAAGCTCAAGGTAACGGCAATAAGTTATGACGAATTTTATCAGCACCAAGTTGAATGCGATTTACTGGACTTAATTGGTGGCGATATTGCATTACAGTGTGTCGATTCGATGAAGTCGAATTCGCACCTAGTGACTATTCCCAGCGTCACCAAAGAAATGGTCTGTGAGCGAGCCACGACAAGGGGTGTAAAGGCTGAAGGTATGCTGGTTGCGAGTAATTTAGACGATCTTAAATATTTGTATCAGGCGTACCAAGCTGGCAAAATCAGCATAAATGTAAGTCATTACTTTGCGATGGCGGATATTGCGCAGGCTCATCACTGTATGGAAAGTGGTAAGCATGTTGGCAAAGTTATTATTAAGGCCTAAGTGTACTAAAAGTAGCCATATTTAAATTGATTGCTCGGTTTAAATCACTCATTTAATGAATACACTTGGTATAATTTGGTTTCGACCCCATAAACTTGAAATTGGCCTGTAGGTTCGAGGAAGAATTTTTGAAACAATTAGACTTAAACACTAAGCTGGACTTATTGTCTGACGGCGCGCATCGCGGCGTTTTCAAAGGTATCAAAAGAGGTATCGAACGTGAGGCATTACGGATCCAAGGGTCGGGAAAAATAGCGAAAACACCGCATCCAGAAAAGACGGGCCATGCATTGACCAATGGTCATATCACCACTGATTTTTCTGAGTCACTACTCGAATTTATCACTCCAGTGAGTGAGGACCCACAAGAGACATTAGCGCAACTTTCTGATCTACAGAAGTTTACTTTGGCTAGCATGGGTGATGAGTTACTGTGGCCTTTGTCGATGCCGTGTTTTATTGAGGACGAAGAAGATATTGTCCTAGCACAGTTTGGTACTTCTAATATCGGCAAAATGAAAACGCTATATCGTGAGGGGCTAAAAAACCGTTACGGCAGCATGATGCAGGCCATTGCGGGTGTGCACTTCAATATTTCGTTTCCAGAGACTGTATGGCAAAGCCTGCAAGTGATGTCTGAAGATGATAACCCTCAACAATCGTTTATCTCCCAGCAGTATTTAGGCCTTATTCGTAATTTCAAGCGTGAAATGTGGCTGATAAGCTACCTGTTTGGTGCATCTCCTGCGCTTTGTCCGTCATTTTTGCAAGGTAAAAAGAGCGACTTGCCATTTAGTAAGCTAGAAAATGGCTCCATCTACCTTGAATATGGCACGGCGCTTAGACTGGGTGATTTAGGTTATACCAATAGCGCACAAAGCTCGCTTAAGGTGATGTACAACGATCTGGATGAGTATATTGCGGGCTTGCGACAAGCCATTCGTTGTCGCTCCGACTTATATCATGAAATTCCAGACTATCGAGCAGCAGAGCCAAAACAGCTGAATCGCAATATTTTACAAATTGAAAATGAGTTCTACTCGCCAATTAGACCAAAGCGCAATGCCAAGTCTGGTGAAACGCCGACTCAGGCACTTGAACGTGGTGGTATCGAATATATCGAAATTCGTGCGCTGGATGTTAACCCATTCGAGCATACTGGTGTCAGTCTTGAGCAAATCCACTTCCTCGATGTGTTCTTAACCTATTGTTTGTTAAAGCCAAGCCCTGAGCTTTCGTTTGAAGCGCAGAAGCTCGCTGGTAAGAATTTACATCAGGTGGTTAATCAAGGTCGCTGCACAGCACTTGAACTGAGTAAAGCGGGTGAGCCTGTGAGTGTGAAGCAGTGGGGCACAGAGATTTTTACAGACTTACTCAAAGTCGCAAAAATGTTAGATGCGAGTACCGAAAAATCAGTTTATGTGGCAACAGTGGAAAAATTAATGTTGTCAATTGAAACACCTGCACTTACTTTTTCTGGGCAGTTGCTATCTCAACTGAAGAGTCGTACCTTAGAACAAGGCTCAATGGGCATTGAACTTGCGAAAAAATATAAGCAACTTCATCAAGATATCAAATACGGCTATTACGATGAAGATACACTGAAGTCATTTGCACGTCAGTCTTTCGAAGATGAGGCTGCGGTTAGAGCTGCTGATACGGTGGACTTCACAGCTTTCCTTGACGATTATTTTTCAAGGGCATAGTGCACAAGGCATAAAAAAGCGCAGCCATAAGGCTGCGCAAATAAATTTCAGGGATGAAACAATGCTAAACTGCTGCATTCATAAGTTCAGACCAATGCAAATTGTAAAAGTTCATTAGGTTTCGAAAAAAATGCAAAAAAAATTAATTTTAATTAGCCTCATCGCTGTTTTATCCGGATGTGCTACTGCACCACCTAAACAACCTCATGATATTTGTAAGATTTTTGAGGAAAAAGAAGATTGGTATTATGACGCTCGTGATGCTCAAGAAAAGTGGGGTTCACCAAAGCATGTACTGATGAGCATGATGTATCAAGAAAGTTCTTTTCGGCATGATGCGGCTCCTCCGATGGAGTATTTCCTGTGGTTTATTCCTGTTGGCAGAGTGAGCTCTGCTTATGGCTACTCTCAAGCCAAAACTCCGACCTGGTCTGATTATATTCGTGAAACTGGAAACTCAGGTGCAGATCGCGATGACTTTGAAGATGCCATCGACTTTATGGCTTGGTTCGTATACAAGACTCACAAGGTAAACGGCGTGTCTAAATGGGACGCTTACGCACAATATCTCAATTATCATGAAGGCTGGGGCGGTTATCGTCGTGGTACTTATAAAAATAAGAAATGGTTAATGCAAGTCGCAAATAAGGTAAAGCATCGTGCTGCGCGCTATGCCGTTCAACTTAAACGCTGTGAAGATGATTTAGATAAGAATTGGTTCGAGAGAATTTTTTCTTGAGTAAATTGCAGTGTTACTTTCAACACTGCAATTGAGTTTAGTTTTACTTGCTTAAGAGTTATACCAATTAGTCATAATACTTGCTCAATTTGAAGGATAAAATCTGACGCTAACTGCGTTAAAAATTTCTCATTTAGAACAACTAAATAGTAAAATTTTTGCCTTGTTATCGACAAGATTTTCTTGCCTCAAAATAGACCACTTAATTAAGCTAATTGGTATTATAAGAAATTTTCACCATCTTGATCATGTTTTCTTTGATCTCAATGACTTCCATCTTATAACCAGAAATCGTTAAACCAAGAGGCGCATCTGGAATATCTTCAAGGTGTTCAACAATCAGGCCGCTGAGTGTTTTAGGACCTTCGGTAGGTAAGTCCCAACTCATTTCTTTATTTAAGTCACGCACGTTTACACTGCCGTCAACCATAACTGAGCCATCACGCTGCATGTTTACGTCTTCGCTCGGCGCACGCGTCTGCGTGGTCGTAAAGTCACCTACGACTTCTTCAAGAATATCTTCAAGCGTAACCAGACCTTGAATGTCACCATACTCATCAACAACAAGACCAATACGCTCTTTGGCTTCTTGGAATTTGATCAGCTGTGTATTGAGCGAGGTATTCTCTGGTACATAGTAAATCTCTCTTACCGCACGCAGTAGTGACGGCTTATCAAACTGCTCTTTTGTCAGTAGGCGTAGCGCATCACGAGCGTGAATAAAACCAACCGCATCATCAATTTGGTCACGGTAAAGTAGCACTCGGGTGTGCTGTGCATTCGTGAGCTGGCGAGCAATATCTTTCCATTCGTCATTGATATCTATCGCATTGATTTCACTGCGTGGGATCATAATGTCTTCTACGGTCACGTGATCCAGGTCTAAGATAGAAGTGAGCATGTTTTGGTGGTTTGAGGGCAACATAGCGCTTGACTCATTTACCACGGTTTTTAATTCTTCTTTACTTAGGCTGTGCTCCTCAATCTCTTGTGGTGTGATCCCGACCAAACGTAACATACCATTGGTGATCCAGTTGGTCGCAACTACCAAAGGAAACAAGACCTTCAACAACACTTTTAGGATAACTGAGCTTGGAAACGCGACTTTCTCAGGGTACAAAGCTGCGAGAGTCTTAGGTGTAACTTCAGCGAAGATAAGGACCACGAGAGTGAGGCCAAAAGTAGCTACTGCGATACCCATATCGCCATACAGGCGTAATCCAATGATGGTAGCAACTTGTGCAGCGGCAATATTGACGAGGTTATTTCCGATCAGGATCAGACCAATCAGTCTGTCAGGACGGTTAAGGAGGTTACTTACACGCTTCGCACCACGGTGATTCTCTTTTTCAAGATGGCGTAGACGAATACGGTTGATTGACATGATACCGGTTTCTGAACTAGAAAAATAAGCCGACATCAAAATGAGCACGCCGAGTATGATAAACAAGGCGCTGGTCGATATGTCTTCCAACAGTGGATCCCTTTTTTACTTACGAAAGAGTATTAAGCGTTAGTGAGTTACGATAGTCAAGTTAAAGTTTAAAACCTGCCTAAAATCACTTCTTGTATAAAGCGACTACCAAAGTAACCTAAAGTTACGATGCCAGAAGCCGCTATGATTGAAATCACCACAGACTTACCGCGCCAGCCGAACTGCTTATGCCCAAAGGCGACGACGACATAAATAAGCCATGCAACGATAGATAAAATGGTTTTGTGAATAGTCTCTTTGGCGAACATACCGTCTAAAAAGTAAAAACCGGATGCCAATGCCAGCGTTAATAAACCTGTGCCTACAAATAACAGTTGATAAAGCTGCCTTTCCACTTGCATAAGTGGCGGTAGATGGCTGGTCATAATCGCCAAATCCCGCTGTTTTAGACGTTTATCAATAAACATAAATTGAATGGCGTAGAGCGTGGCGATGATAAGTACGCAGTAAGCCAACAAAGAAAGTGAAATATGCAAAACGAGGCCAACATCTATGTTTATCGTATGCATAATAATATGGTGTGGAATAAATAGGCTTGCTAATAACAAAATAGCCGCGAAGCCATACACCACGGGCAGCAATAATGTTGCAGGGAAGCGTAAAGATACGGTCGTTACAGAAACAACGATAACCCAACAGGTTAACAAGGCAACGTTGACGGTACTGAGATCTTGTCCTTGGTGCGTAAACACTGAATTCACCAACACTAGCATATGAGTTAAAATGGCGACTGTGCTTAATATTAAGGTTTTCTTTTGATCTGGACCTTGTTTGTCAAATAAGCGCGATAAAACATGGCTGGTGGCCATGATGTAAAAGAGACAGGCGATTAATGACAAGCTAATAATCAACATAAAAATAAGTGCCTAATTTTTGCTTTCCTTTTTTAGCTATTGTATTTAAAGCCTCTGCGCTTGCATAGGGTTTTATTTCAATCCGTTAACTTATTCTTATTTTCGTTCAACGAAAGCGTAAAAAGCAGAACAATCGGCTTGAATACTGTATTAGTGGCTCGCATATCAGTATAATGCCCGACAATCTCGAGATTTTGGAACCGATACATGTTTGAAAACCTCCAAGAGCGTTTAGGAAAAACGCTTAAAAACATCAGTGGCCGTGGCCGACTAACTGAAGACAATATTAAAGAAACACTCCGTGAAGTACGCATGGCATTGCTTGAGGCTGACGTTGCCTTGCCAGTTGTGCGCGACTTTGTAAAACAAGTAAAAGAACGCGCGGTTGGTGTAGAAGTCACAAAGAGTCTGAGCCCAGGCCAGGTTTTCATCAAGATTGTTCGTGAAGAACTTGAAAAGTCGATGGGTGAGGCCAACGAAGAGCTTAACCTAAACGCGCAGCCGCCAGCTGTCGTGATGATGGCAGGTCTTCAAGGTGCGGGTAAAACCACCAGTGTTGGTAAGCTGGCTAAATTCCTTAAAGAGCGCAAAAAGAAATCTGTGTTGGTGGTGAGTGCTGACGTTTATCGTCCAGCGGCTATCAAACAGCTTGAAACGTTAGCAGCAGAAGTTGACGTCGAGTTCTTCCCCAGTGATATTTCACAAAAGCCGGTAGATATCGCAACGGGTGCTATTTCTCACGCGAAGAAAAAGTTCATTGATGTGGTACTTGTGGATACCGCAGGTCGTTTGCACGTAGATGCAGACATGATGGACGAAATCAAAGATTTACACGCGGCGATTAATCCGATTGAAACCTTATTTGTTGTTGACTCAATGACAGGTCAGGATGCTGCAAATACAGCAAAAGCGTTTGATGAAGCGCTGCCACTCAGCGGTGTTATCTTAACCAAGACGGATGGTGATGCGCGTGGCGGTGCGGCGTTGTCTATTCGTCATATTACCGGTAAACCCATTAAATTTATCGGTGTGGGTGAAAGAACGGATGCCTTAGAGCCATTCCACCCTGACCGTGTTGCATCTCGAATTCTAGGTATGGGCGACGTACTGTCGCTTATTGAAGAAGTCGAAATGAAAGTCGATAAAGACAAAGCCCAAAAAGTGGCTGAGAAAGTCTTTAAAGGCGATGGTTTTACACTGGAAGATTTTGCTGAGCAGCTTCGCCAGATGAAAAACATGGGCGGTATGATGTCAATGATGGAAAAGCTGCCTGGTATGTCAAACTTGCCGGATGCAGTAAAAGGTCAAGTAAATGATAAGACCTTTAACCAAATGGAAGCCATCATAAGCTCAATGACGCCAAAAGAGCGTGCACGTCCTGAAATCATCAAAGGCTCGCGTAAAAAGCGTATCGCTGCGGGTTCTGGTACGCAAGTACAAGACATTAATAAGTTGCTGAAGCAATTTACCCAAATGCAGAAGATGATGAAGAAGATGAAAGGCAAAGGCGGCATGATGAAAATGATGAAGAACATGAAAGGCATGATGCCGCCGGGCATGTTCGGTGGCGGTGGGCCTAAGTTCTAACACCGTTTTATAGTTTTTATAACGTGAAGGCAAGCCATGGGGCTTGCCTTTTTGTTTACTTAGTTATTCTTAAAATTGGGCACTATTGGCCTAAAGTTTTCTGCTTTTTTAGGGTCGCCTGTACCAATGTACTGGGCTTCTTGTGGATAGGGGTAAACAGGGCGAGTGAAAAGAATATTACCCTGCGGATCTTCTTTTTGCGTCATAAGCGCATCCGGTGCTATGCCTGTATCAAGCCAATGCGCTAGCGCTGCGATAGCATCAAAGGTTTCAGCGCCAGGTCCCTCGATACCACAATGCACCAATCCTGGTGGCAAGAATAGCCGAGCAAAGTCGTAGGTGTTGTCTTTACCCATATAGTTGATAACTGACTCATACCAATCAATAGTTGCATATGCGGGTATTGCAGCGTCTGACCATCCATGTAATACAATCATTTTGCCACCGCTATTTTTAAATCCAGTGAGATCAGGGTGATCGGCGTCCATAAAGCTTGAGATAGGTGAAAGCTCTCCAGCCTCATTGTTATAAGAAAAGTCTCTCCAGTTGCCTTGATTGTATCTTTCTCGAGGAAAAGCCAAGTACTTTAAATACTCGGTTGCAGCATAATAGTGATAAGGCTTGATAAACGGTGCTTCAGGGAACAACCAACCTGTCCATTCAGGTTCAGAGCCATAGGGTAGGCCGCCATAAATAACGTTACCTTGTTGGTCGTAGGATGGTGCATATATGTCCTTAATTGCGTTAACTTGGCGAGGTGTCAGGCATTTACCTGTGGTGTTGTCGCTGCACAGGAGCGTTTGCGGGTCAAAATCACAGCGTCTTGGGTCGCTTATTAATCCATCAACTAAGCCATCTTTATGGTCGCAAGCTTGCATGACGGCCTGTGAAATGAAGTCAGTGTAGCTTGCATCGAGCAGTGCGTTATCGTTTTCATCCAAAATAGCTTTTGCGTTATCCATGCAGTTAATTAGGTTGACTTTGGTGTAATTAATCGTCGGTCCTCTGGCAATCACGCCATCAAAATCATTTGGGTAACGCTTTGCGGCCATTATCCCTGCATGACCTCCCTTCGAACAACCCGATATAAATGAGTACTTAAGTTGTTTACTATAAAAACGCTCAATAACCGCTTTTGCTGCAACAGCAACCACATGGTTCGCTCTATAGGCGAAGTCTTCTCTTAACGGCACATTGTTTTTAGCCCACAAACCATCGAATCCAGCAGCGGTATGGCCGCCATCATGAGACATGGTCGCGTAATTGCGCATAACGCCAGCCATCGTTGGGTAGTTGGATACTTCGCCACAAAAGCCCATACAGGCATTGAGTAAGAAACGTTGGTTCCAAACTTGATTCAATGGCAACCTAAGCTGAAAACGTATCGTCGGTGCGGCATAGCCTTCAACCAAACAGTGCTCAGGTAAAGAGTTTGTTCCTTTTGGTATAGGTGCACCTAATAGGCGACTATACTTATATGTCCAGAGTTCTGTGTCGTCATCTAGGGTTTGGCTTGGTACATATTCTGCGTTGGTGATACTCATTGCTGCATTACCTTGCTCTAGCTGCGAGAAGTCACCAAAACGTAACAGTTTACAAGCCGTTATTTCTTCATTGTTTGCTGCAAGTGTTGAAGTAGCAACGAGCGCAAAAGAAAAGAGTGGTATACCTAGAAGTAGATGTTTAATTGAACGTTTTGCTTTGCGCATTTGGTTCATATGTGTGCTTTCCTTATAAATGAAACAACAGGGATTTTCGACTTTTCAGCAGTGTTGAAAAAGTCAATTTTTTGTACCACTATTGGGACGAATGTGCCGTGCGAAACTTCAGCGGTAATTTTTGTAGCAGGGCTTAATAAAGCATCAACTTTGGAATTAACTTGCATTGCGCGTGAAAATGCGTAAAATGCCCGAGCTTCCCGTAATGGGAAGTACAAACTTATTAATGAAAACAGTCAATCTATGTAGAGGACGGTATGGTAACTATTCGTTTGCAACGTGGCGGCGCTAAAAAGCGTCCATTCTATCAAATCGTGGTTGCGGATAGCCGTTTCTCGCGTGACGGTCGTTTCATCGAGAAGGTAGGTTTCTTTAACCCTATCGCTGCAGGTCAGGAAGAAAAAGTACGTTTAGATTTATCTCGTGTTGATCACTGGGTAGGTCAAGGTGCAGCTCTTTCAGATCGTGTTGCGAAACTGGTTAAAGACGCTCGTAAAGCGGCTTAATAGGCGTAAGTGTAACCATGAGTCAAAGTAAAACCTCGACAATCGTTGTTGGTAAGCTTGGTGCTCCTTATGGCATCAAGGGTTGGCTTAAGGTGCATTCATTTACTGACGATCCCCAAGGGATCTTCGATTTCAGCCCATGGTTGATAGGGCAACAAGGTAAATGGCAAAACCTTGAAGTGAGCGACTGGCGTCGTCACAACAAGGGATATATCGCTAAATTTGCACAGGTAAATGACAGAGATGAAGCAGTGGCTTATACCAATGCTGAAATCGCTGTTTATGCTGAGCAGCTTCCTGAATTACCTGAAGGGGAGTTTTATTGGCGAGATCTCATCGGCATGTCAGTAGTAACCGATAAAGGCTACGACTTAGGCATAGTTGATGACTTGATGGAGACTGGTTCAAATGACGTTTTGGTTGTGAAAGCAAACAAAAAAGATGCATTTGGCCAATCGGAAAGATTAATTCCATTCTTAACAGACTCTGTTATTTCGGATATTAATCATGACGAGAGAAAGATTACGGTAGATTGGGATCCAGCGTTTTAATGAGCGATCAGCAAAAGCTATGGGTTGGAGTGGTTTCACTTTTTCCTGACATGTTTGATGCGATAACTCAGCAAGGCGTAACGGGTCGAGCTGTGAAAAACGGCTTGATTGAGTTTAATTGTTGGAACCCGAGAGACTACGCCACTGATAAACATAGAACCGTGGATGACCGCCCTTATGGTGGTGGCCCGGGAATGTTGATGATGGTTGAGCCTCTTAAAAAAGCTATTCTTGATGCCAAAGCGGCAGCAGGAGCAGGCGCTAAAGTAATTTATATGTCCCCTCAAGGGCGAAAGCTAGATCAACAAGGTGCGACCGAATTGGCGCAATCCGAAAAGTTGATTTTAGTAGCGGGTCGTTATGAAGGTATTGATGAGCGGATCATCGAGTCTTATATAGACGAAGAGTGGTCCATCGGCGATTTTATACTGAGTGGTGGTGAGTTACCGGCCATGACATTAATCGATGCAGTTGCACGATTAGTGCCTGGCGTACTAGGTCACAACCAATCAGCTGAACAAGATTCATTTTCGGATGGCTTGTTAGATTGTCCTCATTATACCCGGCCGGAAACATTGGATGATAAACAGGTGCCTGCTGTATTACTCAGCGGAAACCACCAAGAAATAGCCAAATGGCGCTTAAAGCAGTCTTTGGGTAGAACTTGGCAACGTCGTCCTGACTTGTTGCGTAACCTAGCTCTGACTGAGGAGCAGGCGGCATTACTTGCTGAATTTCAGCAAGAGAATGGCCAAGCTTGTGGCTAGAAGACAGTTACACCTAGGAATGTGAGAAATAAAATGGCAAAAGTAAACCAAAATATTATTAAAGAGCTTGAAGCTGAACAGCTTAAGCAAGACGTACCTGCGTTCGGCGCTGGTGATACAGTAGTTGTACAGGTACGCGTAAAAGAAGGTAACAAAGAGCGTCTACAGGCCTTTGAAGGTGTTGTAATCGCTAAGCGTAACCGTGGTCTACACTCATCTTTCACTGTTCGTAAGATTTCAAGCGGTGAAGGTGTTGAGCGTGTATTCCAAACGCACAGCCCTCTTATCAGCAGCGTAGCAGTTAAGCGTCGTGGTGCGGTTCGTCGCGCTAAGCTTTACTACCTACGTGAGCGTTCTGGTAAATCTGCACGTATTAAAGAGAAACTTAACTAATACGTCGCATTTATCAAATGCAGATAAAACAGGCCGCTTTATGCGGCCTGTTTTGGTTTTATCCCTCTCATTATTTCCATTCTGTGAATACTCACTGACATATCAGGCGTCTTGTCACGATATTTTCATGGTTGCTTACTTTTAAAGCGGCGCACTTCTTGTTAGACTCGGTGTATTATTTAATTTACTACTGTATATATAAGTTTACATCATGAATGGGGCTAACGATTTAGAAGCAATACGCGTTGCAATAGATGATTGCGATAGCGAGCTTGTCGCGCTACTTGCAAAGCGCAAAGCATTGACCGAACAAGTTGGAAAAATAAAACAGCAAAAGGGCGCACCGCTACACGTGCCGAAGCGCGAAGCTGAGTTGATCAAAGCCCGGCGTGCAGAAGCTGATGCCAAAGGGGTAAACCCTGATTTAGTCGAAGATATTCTGCGTCGTATGATGCGAGAAGCCTACGAAAACCAGCAAAGTGAACTCGCCTGTGCCGCACCAAAAATGTCTCCGGTTGTTATTGTCGGTGGTCAAGGCGCCATGGGTAAACTGTTTGCGAAACAGTTTAGGCGCTCAGGCTACGAGGTACGCATTTTAGACAAAGACAATCAATCACAGGCTACTGAGCTACTGAGTGATGCTAAGTTAGTATTGGTGAGCGTTCCTATCAATGCCTTTGAGCAGGTTGTTAATGCGCTACCAACGCTGCCTGATGACTGTATTCTTGCTGATATTACCTCTGTGAAGCAAGCCCCGCTCAAAGTACTAATGAACAAGCACAACGGCCCTGTGGTCGGTCTACACCCTATGTTTGGTCCAGATATATCTCATTGGGTTAAGCAAACTGTCGTGGTGTGCGAAGGACGTATGCCAAAGCAATGTGAAGGATTAATCAAGCAACTAAAGATCTGGGGCAGCCAGTTGGTACCCATGGACGCTAAAAAACACGACCAGTCCATGCAGATCATCCAGGTAATGCGCCACTTAACCACGTTTGTGTATGGGCAGTTTTTATCTAAGCAGTGCCATTCATTAAAAGAGCTAAGAAGCTGCTCATCGCCTATCTACCAATTAGAGCTGATGATGGTTGGGCGACTATTTGCGCAATCCCCTGAACTTTATTCAGATATTATGCTCGCGCAATTTAATGATGTAGAAGGGTTATTGGCAAGCTATCAAGATACCTTTGAGCAGACATTGACCAAGCTACAACAAGGCGATAAAGAAGGCCTAATGCAATCTTTCTCACAAGCCAAACATTATTTCTCAGAAAGCGCGAAACACTTCCTATCACAAAGCCGAGGCCTGCTTAACAAAGCCAATGACGCTAAAGTGTTGGATTATGAGGAAAGTATTTAGCGTCTAGATATACCTCCTACATCACAGCGTAAATAGTGTTGTGGGAGTGGCTTTACGCCACGATTTTATGTAGGTCGCCATTTATGGCGACAAATAACTTCGATGCTGATACAAAAGAAATTTGTTCTTAGCCCTAGCCTAACGAAGCGAAGTATCAGTAACAAGATTTCCAAATTTGAGGTGGGGGTCAGAGACTTCTTCGATTTTCAAGCTTGTGCCCAAACTACGTGAAAGCATTCCCTCTTAGTACAGACAACCTACACTTACTGATTAAAATCTATCCCATTGTCAGTCATCACAAAATATCGTTTAATAAGGGCATTCAGCCCCAATCATGATGTTTACGGGGTTAAGCAGTTTAAAAGGAATATTGATGTTAGAACAGAACCCCGAATTAACCCCAGAGACTCAAGCACTGATTGAAAAAGCTCAGAGAGGAGATGCAGATGCTCAGTGCAACCTGGGTCTTATGTATATAAATGGTTAAGGCGTAGCGCAAAGTGATGAGAAAGCGGTTGAGTATTACCAGTTGGCCGCAAAGCAGGGTAATGCGCGCGCTCAGTGCAACCTAGGTGTTATGTATGAGCAAGGAAAAGGCGTAGCGCAAAGTGATGAGAAAGCGGTTGAGTATTACCAGTTGGCTGCAGAGCAGGGAGATTCGCGCGGTCAGTGCTACTTGGGTCTCATGTATGAATATGGTCAAGGCGTAGCGCTAAGTGATGAGAAAGCGGTTAAGTATTACCAGTTGGCGACGGAGCAGGGAGATGCGCGCGGTCAGTGCAACTTGGGTGTTATGTATGATCAAGGAAAAGGCGTAGCGCAAAGTGATGAGAAAGCGATTAAGTATTACCAGTTGGCATCGGAGCAGGGTAATGCGCACGCTCAGTGCAACCTAGGTGTTATGTATGAGCAAGGAATAGGCGTAGCGCAAAGTGATGAGAAAGCGGTTGAGTATTACCAGTTGGCTGCAGAGCAGGGATATGTAGATGCTCAGTTCAACTTGGGTGTTATGTATGATCAAGGAAAAGGCGTAGCGCAAAGTGATAAGAAAGCGGTTGAGTATTACCAGTTGGCCGCAGAGCAGGGAGATGCAGATGCTCAGTTCAACTTGGGTCTTATGTATAGTCAAGGAAAAGGCGTCGCGCAAAGTGATGAGAAAGCGGTTAAGTATTACCAGTTGGCCGCAGAGCAGGGAGATGCAAATGCTCAGTGCAACTTGGGTGTTATGTATGATCAAGGAAAAGGCGTAGCGCAAAGTGATAAGAAAGCGGTTAAGTATTACCAGTTGGCCGCAGAGCAGGGAGATGCAAATGCTCAGTGCAACCTAGGCTATATGTACGATTTTGGCAGAGGCGTGAAAAAAAACCACACAGAAGCCAATAAATATTATCTCCTCGCCGTAAAGAAAGGAAATAACCGCGCCCAGCTCAATCTGGCCTACATCTATTTTTCCGGTGAAGGTGTAAAGAAAAGCTACATTCGAACCAAAAAACTGTGTGAGCGGGTTCTCAAAGACCCAGAACTAAGCTTTGAAGCTTATGAGTTGGTGGATAGAGCGGAGCGTTTTGCGCTTTCAGAGCTTATAAGCAAATTAAGAGAACAGATCTTAGATATACTTAAGGTCGATCATAAAACCTCAATGACCCACTACACCTCCTTTGATGTCGGACAAGCAATTTTATTGGAAAAAAGCCCTTTTAGGCTGGGTCACATTAATGCAGTAAATGATCCTAATGAGGGAAAATTACTCTGGCAGGAATTAGGTTACGAGCCGGAAGAGGGTAACCCTGTGTTTATTGGTTGTTTTTTGCCCGACAGCGACAGCCTGAACATGTGGCGCTTTTACAGTAAAAACCACTTAAATGACGATGCCTGCGGCTGCGCCATTACCTATAATACAGAGCGCTTTTTTGATTATCGTTTAATGAAAGATCAGAGCAACCACACTGAGCAAGAGCCACGAGTGCCCTCATTTGCCAATACCGGGCAGTCTCCTCAGGAAAGTGCAGCTTTTTACCGGGTTGTTTATCTAAAGGATAATTTTAAGATACTGGGTCAGGGTGCCAAAAAGCTGCAAGCTGACTTTAAAAAGCTTAAAAAAGAAGCTGATAAATTTGTTGGTAATAAACCCACATCTGAAAAGTTACAAACACTTGCCTGGCTACTCGGCCCGCTGCCTTATCTCCTAAAAGATGCCAACTACAAGGATGAGCAGGAACACAGGGTGATAGTCACGCATCTGGACTATGGCGCAAAAGAAATAAAGAGTGAAGATCCCGACTTTGCAAATGGCAAAGCACCGCGCTTATATCTGGAGCTGCACAGAGACGATCATCTGACTCCGATTGAGTACGTTACGCTTGGCCCCAAAGCGCCGAACAAAGAGATGATGGCACCGTACTGGAGACACCAGTTGGCCAGCAAGTTTGAATCGCAGCTGAAAAGACGCAAGGATAAACCTCTGAATATTAACCCCTCGCGCTGCGCTTATAAGTAGTGCGAGGCATCCTCTAGGCTTATAGTCGGGCGTTTAGCGCGCTCGACCACCAGCTGGCGCGATTAAATAGTAAAATAAGTGACACCCCTCGCTATTTCCATCTTTGTGGATGGATATTTCCTCATTCTCTCTTACATCGAGCAATTTCAATCAAGTATCTTGCTTTTGATATGATTAAGCTTGTCTGCAGTTCTACTAACACATAGGCGCTTTATGCAAAGCAATCTTTTACAGCAGCGTATTTCGCTCGTTTGCGATTATATCAATCAACATTTAGATGATGAATTAACGGTGAGTTTGCTTAGTGATGTTGCTGCTTTATCTAAATTTCATTTTCATCGTGTATTTGTGGCTTTTTTGGGCGTGAATGTGGGTAAGTATATTTTGCTGGCGCGATTAAAGCGGGCGTCTTTTCGCCTAGCATTTGAGCGCGATATTAAAATTATTGATATTGCACTCGAAGCAAAGTTTGATAGTGCTGAGGCCTTCTCTCGAGCTTTTAAACGTACTTTTGAACAAAGCCCTTCACAGTTTAGACAAGCTGCAAATTGGCCTAGTTGGTATGACGTTTTTAATTTTTCACCACAAAATTTAGGAGTGCAGACAATGCAGGTCGATATTATTAACTTTGAACAGACTCAAATTGCTTTTTTAGAGCACAAAGGGTCAGCAAAACAGATATTTGAAAGTGCAGGCAAGTTTATCGCTTGGCGACAAAATAGCGGACTTTCACCAATTAATACGAGTCGAACATTTGGCATGCCAAATGGCGACCCAGAAACTATGGCTGAAGACGCATTTCGTTTTAAATTGTGTGGCTCAGTAAACACTGAAGTACCAGATAACGCGTTTGGCGTCGAAAATGGTGTTATTCCACAAATGCGTTGCGCCAAGGTAAGGCATTTAGGGAGTCACGACAATATGGAGCAAACTATACGCTGGTTGTATCAAAACTGGCTAGCAGACAGTGGCGAATTGCCAAATGCGCATTGCTGCTTTTTTGAATATCATAATTTTGTGCATCAAGTGGATGAGTGCGACTTGATCACCGATATTTACCTGCCATTGCAAAATTGATGATAACGTTACTTGGTTTGCATTTATGGCTAATGTATCTGCCTATACGCAAGTTACTAATATTTGTTTGCTTTGCTATAGCAATCATTGTTGCTCTAGCGAAGCAAGTTCTCAGCGCTGCAAGCCGAGTCTGAGCATTTATTATCAAGACTAACCAACCTTCCGTTTAGCTTTGACACTTTACGCAGTAATCTTACGTAGGTCGCCATTTATGGCGACAAATAACCTTGCGACATATGAAGTTGAGCATGTTTTAATGCGATAACTAAACACTATGTGTACTTAACGAGCCAACAGAAGACCCGGATAGATCACCCTTCGCATATAGCAAGTGATTTGTGTGTTGAAATTGTAACCTTTGACTGATAAGTTACTAAAATTATTAAATAAAGCTAGTTTGATAATTGTCGTTTTTTACTTAAAAATAAGTGAGATACTCGAGCGTTCAAGCTAATGGGCTGTTATTTTCCTAAGGAAGTTCATTATCAGCAAACTACTAGAGAGAGTATTAATTCCGTTTGTTGGGGTTCTACTTTTGTTTTGCTTTAGTTGGTTTTTATTATATGAAAAGCCACTTTATGCATTAGGTTTTGGTGGCGTATTTGTATTGTTTTGTGCCGAACATGTTTTCAATTTTTTTAGTCGAATAAAGGTACATGGTATTCAAAAACTATCAGGTACAGTATTTCAAAGGCCTATATCGCTATTGCTGTCAGTTTCTATTTTGCTTTGCTTATATTTTGTATTCGGTAAATAACAAGCTGTTTATGAAGTGGACGTCTAAAGCTTGGCTAGCGCTCATTCTTCGCTAGTGTAGTCAAGCTTAACCCGTCACATAATAGGGCGTTTACCATTTCCCACTCTCGCATCATTCAACAGTCAAGTTCGATCGAGCCCCCGCGATCAAACCTGACAGCGATAATTAACTATTTCGGATAAACATATTCCCGCTTGTTATTCACTCAGTATCTTATCTAAATTCGCTTTTGAGCGGGCGACGCTTTCTAGTGGTGTTAGGCCACTTGGGTATTCTTCTTGTTCGATTACCAGCCACTGTGTGCCGCCGTGTTGCTGCATGGTTTGGATGAGTGCTTTCCAAGGGTAGTGGTTTTCGCCAATGATTGGGCTTTTGTCATCTCCTTGGTGAGTACGTATTTTGATATGTGTCGATACGGTTCTTCCTGCATATCGCTTAACATAATCGCTGGGTGATTTACCTGCGTAAATCACCCAGCCGACATCGAGCTGCAGTGGGAAGTCGCTAGGGGTGTTGGAGGCGATATAATCCCAAAACGTGCTATTAGCGTATGGGTTAAATTCCTTTTCATGATTATGAAATCCGATCTTCATATCATAACGTTTGGCAATTTGGTGCACTTGGTTAAGCTGTTTTACAAATGCTTTCACTTGGCTTTTATCCCATGCTCTTTCATCCCAAGGAATAAAGAGCGTGGATACGCCTAAGGTTTTGTAAAAGAGTAGGGTGCTTGCTAGTTTTTCTTCGGCCAATGCGTCAAAGCCGATGTGGGCGCTGCTCGCAACTAAGCCGAGCTCTGCTAGTCTTTGTTTTAATTTGCTTGGGTTTTTGGCATAGTTGCCAAAGTTTCCCGCAAATTCAACGCCATCAAATCCCATGTTGGCGAGCGCTTGCAAGGTGCCATCAAAGTCTCTTGCTAATTCATCTTTTACCGACCACAGTTGAACGCTAATTGGTAACGACTGATAAGATGCCTGCGCGTATAGCGGCAGCGCGATAATAAAAGCAATGAACAGCATTACTTGTTTAAACAATACGATTTTTTTAAACATCATTTCTTCCTAAAACTAAAAAAGCAGAGTCTAACTCTGCTTCGCTTGGGATTAGTCATAACAAAATGACTCAAGGGTTAGTCGCGGTACGCATACTGGCTTAGCCCAAGCTCTTCGAGTACGCCATCTAGATGCGCCTTGGCTTCGGCAGTAGGCCCTGGATAATCACCTGCAATTGGCACATTGCCCAGATAACCTATGTCTTGACAGCCCTCAGGTGTGCAGAAGTAAGCGCCGAGAACGAGATCTTTAAAGCGCAAGAATGCTTTACCTATACGCTGAAATTGCTCTGGTGTTTGTGCATTAAAATAAGCAATATCATCCATAATCTTACTTTGCTGCGTTGCGCTAAGTTGTATAAATGGCTTTTTAAAGCGCAAAGTCGACTCATCGTCAATCCAAGCAAGCGCATGGAGTATTGTCACTCTGTCTTTTTGTTGTCCGTGATACGGTGCGCTTACCCATTCATCGATCACACTCGGTACTTGTACTTCAGAAGCCGATGGATGATTTCCTTCCTTTGGCACAATAAAATCAGCTAGTACTGCAACTAACGTGAGCTGCGCTTCGGTGAGGGTGAGCGGCCAAGGTGATTCTGGCGGCATGATCATGTTTGGATCGGTGCCATACCCTTGAGCGCTTACTGGCTTTATTTCAATATCTGGCCAGTGCCCAGCTGCAGCCGTTTCACCTTCAATGGCCTTACTGCAACCAGCGGTGAGTGTCACCGCAGATCCCGCAGCAAGCAAGCCTAACCACTTTAATGACTCGCGACGTGTCATGCCTGAAATATATTTATAAGAATCAACGCGATCAGGTGTATTCATCACAGCGCTCCTTTATCAATTTGTGCTGCCAACCAGGTGGAGTTTCGCATCGCTAAGGTCATAATGGTTAAGGTGCAATTTTTATGGGGGTTAGACGCAAAGACGCCGGCATCCATCACAAATAGATTGTCACAGTCCCATGTTTGGCCCCACTGATTCGTTACCGATTCTTTTGCTGAGCTGCCCATTCTCGTCGTGCCGACCTCATGAATGATCTCACCGCCTTTTGAAATGGCTTTTTCCGCAGGCGGTAGCTCGCCGACTTTGGCACCCATGTTCTCAAGGATCTGCTTAGCGGTTTTGAGACCATGCTCGATTTGCTTGAGCTCTCTGTCAGACCATTTGAAATGGAACTTAGCAACTGGGATCCCCCATTTATCTTTGACGTTTTCGTCAATTTCCATGTAAGAATTTTTGTTCGGTAGCATTTCTCCACGCAGTGCAAATCCAACATAGGAGCCATAAGCGTCACGCACTTGTTGTTTTAACTTAGGACCATAACCTTGTTTATTGCCAGACACGCCAGAGCCCGGTTGATTAAAGCCGCTGCTAATTTCAAAGTGATAGCCGCGTGGGAAATTAAGCTCACCTTTCTCATGGGCTTTGTGTCCCCACCAAGGGATAAAAAGGTGGTTTCCGGTATGGCCGTCCTCGTTATAACGTGGGCGACCTTTTAACGCAGGGATTTGTGCACCAAGCCAAGCACCGGTAGAGTCCATTAGATTACGACCTACCTGACCACTTGAGTTTGCAAGTCCCTTGGGATGCTTTGCATGTTTAGAATTAAGCAAAATACGGGCAGATTCACAGGCGCTGGCCGCCAAAATCACCACATCAGCATTGACTGCATGTTCTTGTGCAGACTTTTTATCGACGTAAGTCACACCAGTTACTTTGCCATCTTCATTCACCGCGACCGACTTCACCATGGCATCGGTGATCACTTCAAGGTTTCCTGTCGCTTTGGCCATCGGAATAAGCGAAGTTGTGGTTTGGAATGCCGCACCAATTGAGCAACCATGACCACAAGGTGTGGCGTAAAAACAGGCTAAGCGGTCGTCTTTATTACGAGTCAACACCGCTCTGTGCATAGGAACCGCTGGGATCCCCATTTTCTTTGCGGCAGCAGCAACCAATAACTCGGGTACTCTTGGTGTTGGTGGTGGCTGTAACACGCCAGGTGCAGAAGGGGGCATGTCATCCAAGCCGGTATTGGTACCACAGATCCCGACTATTTCTTCTGTTTTGTCATACCAAGGCGCAATGTCTTGATATTCAAACGGCCAATCAGCGCCATGTCCATCGCGGCTTTTGCCCTTAAAGTCGTGCTCACTAAAACGCAGCGAGTAGCGACCCCAGTGATTGGTTCGGCCACCGAGCATACGTGCACGCCACCAATAAAAATCGGTGTTTTCAGCGCGCGTGTATGGTTCATCTGGTACTTGCCAACCGCCATCAATTGTCGCGTCGTAAAAACCAAAGTTCTTATCCTTATTGCCAGCGCCCATGAGTGGGGCTTCGCTATTACGGCGGAACATTGGGCTTTCTGTTTTTGGGTCGTAATTTCTGCCAGCTTCTAACAATAAAACTTTATGACCTAGCTTAGTGAGTGTATAAGCGGCCATTGCGCCACCGGCACCTGAGCCAACGACCAATACTTTATGATCAAATGTTGCCATAGTTATAGCTCCTTGATCTTAATGTTTTTGAACCAGACTTTGTCGCCGTGATCTTGCAGGCCGATGTGGCCTTTTTTACTTTCAGCAAACCCTTGCCATGTCGCAAATTTACTATTCTTAACCAAAGCATTCCAAGTGGTGCTGCCAATCACGATACTCGTCGTGCTTACCCCATTTTGCCAAACTTGTAGGTGGCTATCTTGTAGCTTAATGCGAACTTGGTTCCAAACTTCAGCAGGTTTATGTGCCGTACTTGGCGCTGCGAACAGGTCATAAATAGAACCTGCAAGGTGAGAGTCTATTTTATTGTCTGGGTGTTCTTTGTTATCTAGAATTTGGATTTCTGGGGCGTGGGAGTATATAGCTCCACCTTTTTCATCCGCCAATACAAAAATCCCACTGTTGCCTTTTTTAGAAATCTTCCAATCGAGCTGGAGCTCAAAATTCTGATACTGTTTTTTGGTCAGAATATCGCCGCCACCACCTTGGGTAAGTGTCATCGCGCCGTCCTCAACTTGCCACTGGCTATTTAGGCCGTCACTTTTAAAGTTGCGCCATTGCGACATATCTTTGCCATCGAATAGCAGTTGCCATCCAGCTTGTTGTTCTTGCTGGCTCAATTGGTTGTCAGTTGTACTAGCGCAAGCCGCACAACTAACGGCTAATGCCAGCGTTAGTATTTTTATAGAGTTGAGCATATTGGAACCTCGTCTGTTCACTTTTTACTTGTTGCTACTTAATACAAAGGGTATTACGCGTATTTCTCAACGCGTTTATTTTTATTGATATAAAGGTAAAGGCCGATAAAAGCGGCAATGAGAATGGCCGGGAATAACAGAATATTTTCAAGCACCGCTTGACCTGCAACTAGTTCTGATTGCTGCGCGGTTAAGTTTGCTGCTTGGGCTTCGAGTCGCGCCGAATCAATCCAACTACCAATTACTGGATTCCACATGCTGACAGCGAACATCCCCGCACCGCCCATTAAAGACATACCAAGTGCGCCTGTTTTTGGGGTGTATTCAGCAACGCAGCCCAGCATGGTTGGCCAAAAATAAGTGACACCCAAGGCAAATAATATTGCAGCCAAGTAGATTGCTGACCCTTGTGCTTGGCTCATCATGAAAATCCCCGCGGTTGCTAATACTGCAGAGCCGAGTAACACGCCTGTTGGGTTAAAGCGATGGACTATGGGGCCGGCAAAGAAGCGACCTAATGCCATCAAGCCTGTGATCAGTGCGAGGATCATCATAGGAGAGGCGCCTGACGCTCCCAGTATGCGTTCAATCCACTGCTGTGTACCAAGTTCAGTTGTTGCTGTTAAGGTCATACAGCAAATTAAAAATAGGTAGAGCGGAGAAAACAGGTGCTTGAGATTGCTGGTGGTAGAATGATCTGCGCGGTCAAATTCAGGAAACTGTGACTTAACCATCATCGCTCCATAAATCAGCGTTGGAATTAATATCAAAGCAACTTGCCATTGCCAATTAAAGCCCGATGCAGTCATGGCATTCGATGCCAGAGCACCAATCACAATGCCGCCTGGAAACCAGACATGGAATCGGTTGAGCATGGTCGTGGTGTTTTTCGGATACATTTCGGCAATCAGTGGATTACAGCCAGCTTCCACTGAACCATTCGCAAAGCCGATTAAAAACGTCGAGATCAGCAGTAACCAAAAACCGTCAGCGGTAATGGTTAAAACCAACCCTGCAAAGTGGCAAATAAAGGCGAGGGCAACTAACTTTTTGGCGCCAATGGCGTTGTAGATTGCGCCACCTAACATGGTTGCGACGGGAAAGCCCAGAAATGCCATGGCGTTAACCCAACCAAGTTCTGTATCTGAGAGTCCAAACTGCTCACCTAATTGCCCCAAAATTCCTGCGCGAATAGCGAACGTCATTGATGTGACGACCAGTGCAAGGCAACAGAGCTGAAACACGGTCCGATTATGATTATTATTATTCATGGTCGTAGTCCTGTTTATTTTATGCCGAGGATTTGATTATTGCGTTCGGTATCGGTGCTACTTCCTGCAAAATCATCGAAGGCTTTTTCGGTTGGTCTTATCAAGTGCTGTTTGATAAATTCAGCACCTTCTTTGGCCCCATCTTCAGGGTGCTTAATACAGCATTCCCATTCCAATACAGCCCAACCATCAAAACCGTACTGTGTTAACTTACTAAATATTTTCTTAAAGTCGACCTGTCCGTCACCTAATGAACGGAACCGTCCTGGCCGTTGTTGCCATCCTTGGTATCCGCCGTAAACACCGCAGCGGCCATTGGGGATAAATTCGGCATCTTTTACATGGAACGCTTTGATACGTTCATGATAGATGTCGATAAACGCTAAGTAGTCCAATTGCTGTAAAACAAAGTGACTTGGATCGTAAAGAATATTGGCTCGCGGGTGATTATTCGTCGCCGCTAAAAAGCGTTCAAAAGTCACGCCATCATGTAGATCTTCACCTGGATGAAGCTCATAGCACACATCCACGCCAACCTCGTCAAAGCAGTTTAAAATAGGCAACCAGCGTTTTGCGAGCTCCTCAAATCCTTGTTCCACTAAGCCATTTGGGCGTTGTGGCCACGGATAAAAAGTATGCCAGAGCAAGGCGCCAGAAAAGCTTGCGTGACTGGTAAGCCCAAGCTTAGCACTGGCACTGGCCGCTAGCATTAGCTGCTCTGTTGCCCACTCCATACGAGCCTGAGGAGAGCCATGCACTTTTGCTGGTGCAAAGCCGTCAAACATTTGGTCATAAGCTGGATGCACCGCCACTAATTGACCTTGCAAATGGGTTGATAGCTCTGAAATAGTAAGGCCATGCTCTGCGGCAATACCAGTGATCTCGTCGCAATAATCTTGGCTTTCAGCGGCTTTTTGCAGATCAAACAGTCGTTGTTCCCAACTTGGTAGCTGAATACCTTCATAACCTAGGCTACTTGCCCACTGGCAAATACTATTAAAATTGTTAAATGGCGCCTCGTCCGAGACAAACTGCGCGAGAAAAATAGCGGGTCCTTTAATTTGCTTCATTCTTATTTTATCCAATGGTAAAGGGGTGCCACTTAGTGTCTTTTGCACTAGCTGCGACCGCGTTTTCAATAAATGCCATGCCACGGACTGCAGCGTTAATACTTGGCACGTCAAATTCTTCGTGTTGCACATTGGCTTGCTGCTGGTGTGCACGAATAAGGTTGGCGAAGTTAAGGTAGATATTTGCAAATGCTTCCAGATATCCCTCAGGGTGACCGGCTGGCACACGGGTTGCGCTAATGGCTGCTTGGCTAAGTGAGCCCACTCCTGTGCGGATCAACTGAGCTGGAGCATTTGCCGCACGTAACCACAAACTATTAGGCTCCATTTGCGACCATTCGATACTGGCTTTGTCACCATAGATTTTTAAGGTGAGATTATTTTCTTCGCCTAGTGCTATTTGGCTTGCCATCAACACGCCCTTGGCACCGTTGCCAAAGCGCAGTAACACTGTGCCGTCATCGTCGAGCTGTCGGCCGGACACAACCGTGTTTAAATCTGCACAAAGCGCCTCTATCTCCAAGCCACTCACATATTCGGCAAGGTTCGCTGCGTGCACACCGATATCGCCCATACAACAACTCACGCCAGACTTGCTTGCATCTAGTCGCCAGCTGGCCTGCTTGCTATTTTCGTCATCAGCACTTGCAAGCCACCCTTGACTGTATTCAACGACGACTTTGCGTACTTTGCCAAGTTCGCCGTTTGCGATGCGGTGGCGTGCTTCTTTCACCATCGGGTAGCCGGTATAGGTGTGTGTTAATCCGTACAAGCAATTGCTCTTTTGAAGCTGTGTTTGTAGACGTAGAGCCTCAGATAAATTGAGTGTTGCAGGTTTATCACTCAAGACGTGAAAGCCGTGTTCGATAGCGGCTGTGGCAATCGGAAAATGCAAATGGTTTGGGGTCACGATGGCAACAAAGTGGATGCGCTTCGACTCTGGTAGTTCCGCTTCTTGTTGTAAGAGTGCTTGGTAGCTGGCATAGCAACGTGCTGGGTTAAGCCCGAGTTGCTGGCCCATTGCGAGGCTTTTGTTTGGATCGGCGCTAAATGCGCCTGCAACAAGTTCAATTTGACCATCTAAACGCGCAGCTATGCGGTGCACTGCACCTATGAAAGCGCCTTCTCCACCACCGATCATGGCCATGCGGATTTTGTTATTATCCATCGTTTAGCTCCGTCGAGTTATCGAGGTAAGTTAATCTGATGTTATTGATAATAGGTAACAGTGGCGTCAAAGTGATAATAAAAATTCGGTTGACAATGCAACAAAATCGGCGTTTAAAATAAATTATTATAATTATAAAAAGGCGGTAAATAGGGCAATGGAAGAGCAAACAATATTGAATAAAGCTGGCGTAAATCAATTGATTGCAGCATTTGATCTGATCCCGGACATCCTCTTTTGGGTCAAAGACACAAAAAGTAGAATAGTGCATGCGAACCAACACTTTGTTGAACATCAGGGCTATAAAACCCTAGATCAAATCTTACTGAAAACCGATTTTGACTTTTCACCGCAACACTTGGCATTCCAATACGTTAACGATGATAAACGAGTGATGGAAGGCTTTATCGTGACGGATAGATTAGAACTCAACCAAACCGAAAATGGGGAATTGGCATGGTTTTCCACGTCAAAAAAAGTGTTACTTGACGGCGAAAATGCGATTATGGGCACTTATGGTGTTACGCGACATCTAGCGAAAACGTCAAAGGCGTTGTCTCACGTAAGAGCTATTGAAGCGCCCGTTGAATTTATTCGGGCACATTACCATCGTCATATTTGTATCGAAGAATTGGCGGAACTTGCTCACCTGTCGGTAAGCGCACTGGAACGCAGATTTAAAAAGCATTTAGCCAAAACCCCGAATCAATTTATCAACGAAGTGAGATTGGAAAATGCCCGTAAATTATTGGTCGAAACACGCTTACCAGTATCACAAGTCGCTTATCAGTGTGGCTTTTCAGAGCCAAGTTATTTTAGCAAGCAGTTTCGTCGTTTATTTGGTGAAATCCCGTCGCAATTACGTAAAGAGTTAACGTCGAGCGAGCGTTAACGCTGCGACTTCTGGTGATAATGCTGGTGTTACCAGCGCATTTTCGTATTCGGCAGCTAACCATGGACGTATAGGCATAGCAATGCCCCCAACTAGCGCGACTTTCTGTGCCCCTAAGCTCTGCAAATGACGGACATAGCGCTCAATAAACCGTGCCGCGCTACTTAAGATCTGCTCGGCATAGGGATCGTTTGGCGTAGCAAAAACATGTTGAGCAAACTGGGCAAAATACTGGGGAGTGGCGTTTAGCGTGAGTTTGACTAGCTGTTCGGTACTGTGGCAATTCATGGCAGCCAAAAACGACTCAATCATCAGACTGCTAGGGGAAAGTGTATCAAGCACCTCGATGGCATGCTTCACTAAACTCAAACCGATCCAACTGCCACTTGCACCATCACTGAGTAATAACCCGTGACCACCGAACTCCCTAAATTGTCCATGCGTCACCAGACCCGCGCAAAATCCGGTGCCAAGAATGATTACACCGCCATCTTGGTGTTGATGCGCACCAAGGCAAGCAATGTGTGCATCGGTTGAAAATTGAAAACGGGCAAAAGGGGAACGCCATTGCTGCATCGCCTCACAAGCCGTCGTGACGTTCGCGCCGGCAAGTCCTGCAAAGGCACTGATGTTAGCAATATCGTGATGGGGGATTTTTGCATTTGTCAGCGCTGTCATTGTTGCGCTCAACATTGACTCTTGGGCCTGATGTATTGATGTTGCTATGTTTGCAGGGCCGCTGGTGGCCTCGGCAAGGAGCTGTCCATGTTGATCCTCGAGGCGGACTTTACATTTCGTCCCGCCACCATCAATCCCTAAAAATAGCTTCGATGCTGTCATTGTATTGCCTTTTCTGATCCGGTGAGTATTGCATTAACTAGCCTTGGGCAAACTTCATCGCCATGATGCACGCCAGAGTGAGTATGTAGAGAGAGTGGACCAAATTCACTTAAAAGCCAAAGATCCGCTGCGTTTATCGTGTTGACCCCTCCACCAATCACAACTTCGATTTCAGCATTGAGTTTTTTCAGTAAGGCAATAAGCTGACTGGTACCAAACGCTGCGCCTTTGCCACTTTGCCATGTATTGCCGGCGGTTAAGACCCGCTCAACGCCTAACTCTAGCAGCGTCTCGGCTGCCTGCTGCCAGTTTGCAGCGGCGTCAAAGGCGCGATGAAAGGTGACAGAAAGGCCTAAGGATTTTGCCGTGGCAATGAGTGCTCGACAATGGTCAGTCGCTATCTCTTGATTGTCGTCGATAAAACCAAGCGCAATACCAGTTGCGCCAGCGCAAGCAATGCCATCTATCCCTTTTTGTAACTGATATAGCATGGCGTCATCAATAAAAAAATGCGGTGCTTGGCGTAACATCACAATACATTCGCCAAAGCTTGGTAAATACTGGGCAACTGCCGCTATCGCCGTCGGGTTTGGGGTCAAGCCACCGCAACTCAGTACACCACAGAGTTCTATCCTTGTTGCCCCAGATGCAAAAGCAATTTGTGCATTTCGCTGCAACAAATGAGGATTATCGCTGCTGAGGCATATTTCCAAGTTTTTACCTGAATAGTTTGCCAAATTCATATTTCACTCTTGAAGTTGAATAATTTTAAAGTTTAAAATGCTTGGTTTTGAATATTTAATTAGTTCAATAAAAACATTTGGTTACACATGTTTGGAACGTTTTTAAATTGCCTAATATAGAAACTAATAATGAGTTTTTATGTTAATCAGACTATAAACCAAGGAAATTGAAATTGGATCTTTTTTTGACCTAAACGCCGATTTTGTCTTAGTGCAAACCGAAATTCTATTATCACTTTTTGTAGAGCGCTCCTATTCTGAACGAGTGTTTCACAAACCATTAACCCCTATAGGGAAACAAAAAAGGGTCGTCACAAAGTCATGCGTCATGGAGCAGCAAGGGACGTCGTGGCTTTACAAATTATAAAAAACTTGGAGATAGGAATGGCCAATAATAATAACAGACGCCATGTGACAGGAAGGTCACGGCAATTTAGCAAGTCTGCACTGGTCCTCGCTATGTTATCAGCTACTAACTGGGCAATGGCTGAAGAAACCGAAAAAGAGGAAGCGCAGGAAATCGAAACAATTGAGGTGCGTGGGATCCGCGCATCTATGGCCGAAAACTTGGCGATTAAGCGTTTATCAAACGCGATTGTGGATGCCATTACAGCAGAAGACATCGGCAAGTTTCCCGATAAAAATGTGGCGGATTCACTGCAACGCGTACCCGGTGTGGTGATTTCTCGTAGTGGCGGGGAAGGGGAAAACGTCAGTATTCGTGGTCTTTCCTCTGATCTTACTTTTACGCAGTTAAACGGCAATTTTATCGCTTCTTCTCCGGGCTCGCCGTCGCGCTCTTTTAGTTACTCTTTGTTGCCTTCTACCATGGTGCAATCGGTTGAAGTCTTTAAGTCTTCAGAGGCGCGTTTAGATGAAGGTGGGGTTGGCGGCACGGTTATTCTTCACAGCCGCAAACCACTGGATATGGAGGCAAATTCTGGGGCGTTGAATGTTGAATATACCTACGCTGATGTGACTGAAGAGTACGAGCCTAATTTTAGCGGCGTTTATTCTTGGAAGAACGAAGAAGAAACTTTTGGCTTGCTAGTTGGTTATACCAAACAAGACCGCACCAACCGCTCTTTAGGCGGTGATATGTCGGGCGGTGGCGGTTGGCGTTGGGCAACAAGTTCAGACTTGCCAGCAACGGACACGGCGGGCAATGTGATTGCTGATAGTACACGCCGATTTGCAGCGTTAGAAGATGCTTATGGTAACGTTTATGATGGTGTTTGGGCACCGCAAGTTGCAGGTGTTGGGGTAACCAAAGAAAAACGTGAACGTCAGGGGTTACAAGCCACCATTCAATGGCGTCCAATAGATGATTTATCTTTAACATTCAATCATTTTCATTTTGAGCTTGGGCAAAATCGCACCACGTCACAAATGTGGATCCCAGAATGGAAGTACAACCCAGATTATCTGACCGGTATTACCCTAGACGAAACCGGTACGATTGTGACTGGCATGGACTTTACCAGTGGCGCTGGTGGCACTGAAGGGAATCTTGAATTTCCCTGGATCATTGGTAGTTATACGGTAGAAAAAGATACCTCGGATACCTATGACTTCGCCTTTGAATATGCTGGTGATTTATATGATTTGCGCGGTAAATTTGGCCACACTGAAGCCAGCGGTGGCCCTTCAGAGTCTTGGAGTGCGGCATATAAAAGCGGCCAACCTGCGAGTCGCAGCGACTCAGGCCAAGTTGAAAACGCCGCTTCATTTGCTGGATGGCGATTAGGTGACAGAGTGTCGCTGTACGCCGATCCCGCTTTGTTGTCTAACCTTCAGGCTGGTATTGCCGGCGATCCCGATCCGGGGTCGACAGGTTCAAGCTTTGTCGTCAGTGACTTAGAAGAGGACTATGCTCAGTTAGACCTTGATTATCGCGTCGGGTACGGCATCGTTGATACGCTGCGTGTCGGTGCTAAATATCGTAAAGCGACACTGCATCGCGAAACCAACAACACCTTCTTCATCACTCAAGATGGGGCTGACAGAATTGCCAGCGGCGAGCTTGATCCATTCAGTCAAGGTGCCATTGATGAGGTGTCTTATCAGTGGATTGGTGGTATGCCAAAACTGGAAGATATTTTGAACGCAACGTCTGAACAAAATATCCCAGGCGGTTTTGAAGTAAATGCGATGCCCACGATAAATTGGGATAGATACCGTGAAATCGTGACCAGTGAATATGTTAAGCACACGCGCCGTGAGCCTGATTTTGTGTTCGACATAGAAGAAGAGATCATGGCCGCCTATCTACAGGCCGATTTTTCTTTTGGAGATTTTAGAGGAAACATCGGGGTACGCTATGTCGAGACTGAAACGCAGATTATGTCATCGGATAAAATTAACTACTTTTTAGATGACATTGATGATGTCACCGAAGAGGATATTTTAGGTGATGAGCGCCTTATTGACGTTGAAACCACCACCGTGCGTACCGTAACCGACTCGCAATTTTTACCTAGTTTCAATATTGTCTGGGATGCCAGCGACAATCTTGTTATACGTGGTGCTATCGCCAAAACGATGTCTCGAGCTCCGTTCAACGACATGGGTGCGCCAGAGCAGCTGACCTTTATCTCTCAAGAATGGGCTGATGATAGACTAGAGTTTAGAGGCAACCCTGTGGAGCCAGGGTGGCGCGGCTCCGGTGGTAACAAGGCGCTAAAACCATTTGAATCGGTACAGATGGATTTATCTGCGGAGTATTATTATGGCGAAGGATCTGCGGTTGGGATTGCGGTATTCAACAAAGACGTAGATAACTTTATCGTGCCCTTGATCATTACCTCAGTAAGGCCGTTTGAGGGCTTTAATAATCCTTTTACCGGTGTTGAAATTGTGCCGCCGGGTGATATTACCGTCACGCCGTTTACCACCACCGCCAATGGTACAAATGCAACCTCTCGGGGAATAGAGCTGTTTGCACAACATGCATTCGACAATGGCTTTGGTCTCAACGTTAACTACACCCTAAACGATACTAATCAGGCAGACATTAGCGTAGACGGTGAAAAGGTCGGTGAGTCTGCGCTTGTTGGCAGTGCCGATAATCAATTTAACTTCTCCGCCTATTACGAGAATGACACCTTTAGTGTCAGAGCATCATATAACCGCCGAGGAGAAACCGCTCTGGGGCTTGCTGACGGGCTCACTGTATATCAGGAACCATACCAACAAGTTGATGTGAACGCTTCTTATAACTTGATGGAAAACCTGATCCTAACCGCGTCTGTGATCAACCTAACCAAAGAAGAACCGAGAACCTTTTATGGTGAAGATTCTAAAGCGAGATTGCGCAGCAGCAGCTACACCGGGCAGCGCTACTATGCCGGGATCACCTATCGATTTTAACTTTGGCGATAACCATAAAGTAATGCAAACAGGGTGAAGTCGTGTCAGTACAACGAGAAACAATATCACGGCTTATCACCTGCTTGTGGTGCGTTTATATCAACCTAGTCACACGAGTTGGTTGATATGTAAGAAGGGATAAATATGAAAACGTTAAATAAAATAAGAAATGCGATCCCGCTCATTGCCGTTAGCAGTTTATTGGCTGCATGTGGCGGCGGGAGCGATGACCCAAAAGTTGAAGAAGTGCCAGTAACCCCTGCTGTGACGACGGCAGAAGTATCAGGTTCAGTGATAAAAGGCGCGTTGAGCCAAGCCCGCATTTCGGTGACGGCGCTCAATGGCTCTAGCATGATGATGGATGAGAACTCGGCAACCAGTCAATCGGGGGAGTTGTTTATAGAACTGACGGGTAAAGCCGGGTTTGGCATTAATTCCACCATTAAAGTGACCGCCACAACGAGCGAAGGCTCGCAGATGCGCTGCGACGCCAGTCGCTGTGGTTCTGCAGGAATTGGGGAGCAGGTAAGTGGCGATTACATTGCTGGTGTGACTTTGGCTACCTTGAGTCATGTCGCCGTGCCGTTTGGTTCAAATGCCGATGGCAGTGCTGATGCTACCTTACAAATCAACGCCTTGACGACACTAGCAACCATGCTGGTGGAGCAGCAAATTGCTGAGGGGCGTAATGTCTCTACGCCCGAATTAATGGCATTGGCAAAAGTGGAGATGTCTGCGTTATTGCTTCGGGCCCTTGGCTGGCAAACCGGGAACACCAATGTTTTTGAGTTACCTGTGGTTAGCGCCGATCAATTAACGAATTTTGAATTAGGGGAAACTTGCACAACCTCTGACTCTGGTGAGCAAAATTGCGAGATGACGTATGTTTCCGAGAGTGTGCAAAAGCTTTCTCTATTCAATGCTGCATTTGCCCAGTTTGACGAGCAAGGCTCTTTGCAAGGCGTTTTAAGCAACTCTGCTAGCAATCTTAGCGCCGCACTTGGCGGTGATGAAGTTGCACTTGAAGCGCTTCGATTGCCAATTTACAACGCGCTTCAAGCTCACCCATTAACTGCGCAGCTAGATCTTAGTGCCGATAGTATTATGGACTTAGCGTTACCATTATTTGATGAGCCAGTATCCACGGGACCCATGCAGCAAGTCGTGACATCAGGTGCCACTATCACAGCAAGAAATGCTATTGGTGATGCTGAGAGTGCAGACAAAGCATTTGATGGCGATCCACAAACTAAATGGCTTGACCACAATGACTGGCAGGGGCCACCTACTGAGGAAGCGCCATCTTGGATCCAGGTGGATTTTCCCACTCAACAAGCAATTAGCGGTGTTTACATTACCAGTGCTAATGATGCCCCAGAGCGAGACCCTGAAAACTTCTCTTTATTAGCTTCTAATGATGAGGGTGCGAGTTGGGTTAATTTGGGTAATGTGGTTGGGGCGTCGTTTGAAGCGCGCTTTGAACGTCAAGGCTTTGTATTTGGTAATGCGCAAAAGTATACAAGCTACCGAATTGCAGTGACAAAGAACAAAAATAACGATGGCTTACTGCAAATTGGAGAAATTCAATTTGTCGGGCCGGTTTATCCGAGCGTTGACCATACTGATACTGAGACGTTTGCGGTCACGGCAAGCAACAGTATCGGTGAGGAGGAAAACCAAGATAAGGCATTTGATAACGACCCTACCACTAAGTGGCTAGATCATAATGATTGGCAAGGCCCACCTACCGTCGAAGTGCCTTCATGGATCCAAGTAGATTTTAATGAGGCTGTGGCGGTTAATCAGCTTGCGATAACGAGCGCCAATGATGCACCAGAGCGAGATCCTGAGAACTTTGCTTTGTTTGGCTCTAACGATAATGGGGTTACATGGCAGCAGTTGAGTAATTGGATTGGTGAGTCTTTTGAAGCGCGAGGGAAGCGCCAAAGCTTTGCGGTAGCGAATCAATTGCCATACCAAAGCTATCGCCTTGAGATAACCAAGAACAAAAATAATGATGGCTTGATGCAGCTTGCTGAGATTGAATTAATCGGTCCAGAAATCTCTGGATTAGATCATGCACAAGTACAAGGTGCGAGTTACTCGGCGCGTTTTAGCATTAGTGATTCAGAGGGCGCAGCGCAAGCATTTGATAAAAATGTTGAGACTAAATGGCTCGATCACAACGACTGGCAGGGGCCACCCACGGTTGAAAATCCGGCTTGGGTTCAAGTTAGCTTGCCGCAAGCGCAAGCGGTAAATACTTTGTACATTACCAGCGCCAATGATGCGCCGGAGCGTGACCCTGAAAACTTCCAACTTTTAGCATCTCACGATGGGGAAGTGTGGCAAGTATTAAATACTTGGGTAGGGGAATCGTTTGAATCGCGTTTTGAACGTCGTGCCTTCGCGTTTGCTAATGGTTTGGCTTACTCACATTATCGCTTGTCTATCAGTAAAAATGCGAATGATGATGGATTAGTGCAAGTAGCTGAAATTGAACTCGCTGGACCTCAGTATGCACTTGAAGATTTGTCTGACTTGGCTGGAACAAGCTTTACCGCGCGTAATCGTATTGGAGATGCGGAAAGTGAACAAAAGGCGTTTGATAATGATATCGAGACAAAATGGCTAGATCACAATGAGTGGCAAGGCCCGCCAACAGAGGAATCACCATCTTGGATCCAAGCTGATTTTACTGTGCCACAGATTGTGAGTGGTTTGGCAATCATCAGTGCCAATGATGCACCAGAGCGCGATCCCGAAAATTTCCAATTACTCGGTTCTAATGATGGCGGTGAGACGTGGACAGAAGTCGCGGTTTGGGTGGGTGAGAGCTGGGATGAGCGCTTACAACGAAGAGCGTTTACTTTCTCCAATGCTTTTGCCTATAGCAGCTATCGTCTAAATATTAGCAAAAATGCGAATAACGATGGCCTAGTACAAGTCTCAGAAATTGAGCTCCTTGGTCTTAGCGACGAATAGCCTAAATAACCTGAGTTAAATAAATCTCAACCAAAAAAGCCAGAATGCAATTTGCGCTCTGGCTTTTTATTTGTCTCTATGGGAGTGACTTAGTATGATCTATTATAATACATCTACGGCTTGCAAAGACTCGCTTTGGTAGCAGCCCAACAAGCGTACAAACTGGGTATGATCTTTTAATTCTTCAAGTGCTATTTGGACTTGTGAGTCCGCAATATTGGCAAGTAAATCAACGTAAAAGACTTCTTCCCAAGGGTTACCAGGTACTGGGCGTGACTCTAGCTTAACCATATTGATATTGTGCTGTTTAAATACCATCAGCGCGTCAGCAAGTGAGCCTACTTGCTGTTTAGTGGCCATAATTAAACTGGTTTTGGTTGGGATTTGAGTAGACACTTGAAGTGCTTTTCTTGCTACTACAATAAAGCGGCTATGGTTTTCGGTCTGATTCGCAAGGCCAGACTTCACCACTTCTAGACCCATATTCTTACCTGCTTGTGCAGAGCCAATCGCGGCACTGTTTGGGTGCTCTGCTGCTTCTTTTAATGCACTAGAGGTCGAGTCGCAAGTTTCATGCTGAATATCCCCCAGACCTTGAATAAAACGGCTGCACTGCGCAAAAGGTTGGGGGTGCGCATAAATTTTGTCGATCGCTTGTAATTCTGTGTCTGGCAAAGCTAGGAGGCAATGCTCTACGGTATGCGTTACTTCGCCCACAATAGATACTTGCGCATGTTGCAATAAATCGAAGACCTCGTTGATACTGCCTGAACTGGTATTTTCAATAGGTAAGATACCAAAGTCAGCCTGGCCTTTCTCTACCTGCTCGGTGATTTGCTCAAAGCTTTGGCAACCCATTTCCACAAGCTTACCGGGACGACGGCTGAAGTATTTATGACAAGCAAGCTGGCTATAAGAGCCTTGTCCACCCAAGTAGGCAACGCGGTGTGTATCACCTACTGCATCGGGGTTTAAGTTCTTTTGCAGCATGGCTTGCTGGTTTAATACAGAGTCTTCTAAGATAGTTTGGAAAACGCTGTTTATATAAAAGGCATCAAGACCCAGAGATTTACCATATCGGATCAGTTTCTCTAGTAGTGCCTGCTCACGTGCTTCATCACGGATAGGTTTGTTGTTGGCAATCTTATATTCCAGCACGCCATGACTAATGCGACGTCGCTTTGCCAGTAAAATCAGTAATTCCGAATCTATCTCATTAATGTCATGCCTAAGGGCATCTAATGTATTTTGTGTCATAGGTCCTCACTCCCATTTAGCCAAAAAAAAAAGCCTCCCGAAGTTGGGAGGCTTAGCTATTCTTTTTCACTCGCGAACAGTCAAGCCTCTTCACCTAAAGAAGCTAAAAAAGAAATATGTGTTGCTGTTGCGTGTGATGAAATTCATTTATTCAAACCTTACTTTGAAACTGAATACATTATTAGCATAGAACTAAACGAGAAAACAAGTACTACTTTGGACGTATTGGCAAAAACCTAAGTTATTTAGTAGATAAGTGACCAATCTCAGTGAGTTAAGTACGTTAATCAAACGTAACTTATTGGCGAGTCGAAAAATATTCTGGTATATTCAGGCAACACCACCACTGTAAATAGAAGAATAGGTTAACTTGTGGGCAATCGTCGTCCCCCATCAAGATATGGTGCAAGCTCTTTAAGTGTAAAGCTGTCGATGTTGATTTCGGCCGTGTGTTTGATCGCGGGCGTTTTTGCTGCAGCATTGATGCTAAAATCTGAAGAAAAGCAGTTGATCTATGAAGAGTATGATGAGCTTAAGCGTTTTAGTGCACAGGTGAACAATCAGTTCTCAAATTACCTCGATCTTAAAGCCAACTTGGCCGAACAAGCCAATTCAGTAGTTTCCAAACACTTACTTTACGGTGTTCAAGATTTATCTGGCGCACAAGCGAGTGTCGACAAGCGTGGCGAAAACTTAGCGAGTACAGCCAAAAATGGCCTTTCTGCAGCTATGTATACTGGCGATTTAAAATTGCAGTCAGTGCAAAAGTTATTTTCTGAATCTGAATTGCTTTGGAATATTCTTGCGCCCCCGCTGTTACAGGATTTCTTTAATTTTTACCTCTCTACAAAAGACGGATTTGTCCGTGTTGCACCTCCTAATGCCCTATTAGCGAAAGACCCGAGGCTGGTAAATAATCAGCTTCATAACTTGCCTGTTTTACATGCTGAACAAAACCCAACGAGGGAAGCGGTATGGTCGGGCGTGTATTTTGATAGGGTTTGGAACAAATGGGTGGTCAGTATTTTGGTGCCTTTATACTTACATGACAAATACCTTGGGTTAACGGGTAGCGATATAGAGTTGACCACCTTACTCGAAAAACTACCTAAATCTGACCATCAGCAAGGTTTCATCGTTTTTGATAAACAGGGTCGATTATTGGCAGCTCCCGGCCTGTTTAAAACCACCGCTGCGACTGGGCAGCTATTGGACCACAACAAGCTACCGGAAGATTTGAGTAAAATAGTACAAACTGCACTTATTACTAAGCTGCCAAATATCCAAGATGAATTTAGATATAAAGACAACTGGCATATTATGCACGTGACCCATATTGCCAATTTAGATTGGTACATTGGGATCTACAAGAAGCGGGCGTCGGCTATCTCGGCCATTGAAGAGCTTAAAGTTAAATTCTTTGGTTTGTTTATTCTGTATGCCATTTTTGTTGCGATATTACTGCATCAGGTTCTATATCAATTAGTACTCAAACGCATCAATGCGCTCGTTAAAGCAGTGAAGGGATTTGGTCGAGGGCAGTGGGATACGCCAACCTTGCCGCATACCGATGACGAAATAGGTCAATTGAACGCCTCATTTAATGACATGAGTGTTGAGATAAAACAACTTGTAAATGGCCTAAATCAACGTATTACAGAAAAGGAAATCGCTGAAAAGGCGGCAAACCGTTTGTCAAAAGCTGTGGCTTTCTCTGGTACTGGCGTTGTATTGACCAATGAGCATTTTCAAATTGAGTACGTCAATCCAAAAATGCAGGAAATGACGGGCTATGATGAACAGCATTTTATTGGCTCTCCGCTTTTGAGTATTATTTCAAAAGACATGGCAATTCTCATTGATGATATCGATATTGACTTACGCAGTCGCAATCATTGGCGCGGGGATACCATGTTGGCGGGTAACAGAGAGGCGCCTATTTGGGTCAGTTTGAGCGTGTCACCGATCCGTGAAGAAGGCGGCGCAATTTCAAGTTATGTCGCCTCAGCCCAAGATATTTCGTTTGTAAAAGAAAGCCAGCGTAAAATGGAAGAGTTGGCTTACTTTGATACCTTAACTGGCCTTGCCAACCGAACGTTTTTCAGGATGCAGTTACGTAAATCCATGGCGCTTGCCGAACGTGGTCATTACGCCTTTGCTCTATTTTACTTTGACTTAGATGAGTTTAAACGCATCAATGATACATTGGGACATGACGCAGGTGACCGCTTATTGCTTGAAGTCGCGACGAGATTGAAAAAGCGCCTCCGTGCAGAAGATACCATTGCCAGATTGGGTGGGGATGAGTTTGCGGTGTTACTGAGTGGCATCAATGAGCGAGAAAATGCCATGGAAGTTGCCAATATCATTCAAAAGACACTGGCAGAACCAATAAAGCTGGGGAATAACGAAGTGATCGTCAGTGCAAGTATTGGCATTACGATGGCTCCGTTTGACAGTAAAGAAGAAGAGCAGCTGCTGAAACATGCAGATTTGGCAATGTATCAGGCCAAAGCAAAAGGGCGGAACACTTACCATTTCTATAGCCAAGATTTAGACGAAGCCGCTAACGAGCGCCTATATATAGAAAACGAGCTGCGTATAGCAATTAAAGCGCAACAATTTACCTTGCATTATCAACCACAAGTGAACAGTGAAAGTGGAGAGGTTGTAGGCTATGAAGCGCTTATTCGCTGGTTCCACCCAAGCGAAGGAACCATTCCGCCAAGTAAATTTATTCCAATTGCTGAAGCGACAGGCCTAATCGTAGAGCTTGGTGCATGGGTGTTAGAAGAAGCGTGCCATTTTTCTCGTCGTTTAAAAGCCGCGGGCAAGATTGCCAACATATCCATCAACCTTTCTGCGAGACAGTTTAAAGACGCACAATTGATCCGTACGCTGTCAGATATTATTGACAGAACTGAGATGGAGCCGACTCTACTACACCTTGAACTTACTGAGAGTATGCTGATGGGAGACGTAGAAGCGGCAATCATACAACTTAGAGATATCAAAGCGCTTGGCGTTTCACTGTCTATTGACGACTTTGGTACAGGCTATTCGTCTTTAAGTTATATTAAGCGTTTCCCAGTTGATATACTTAAAATTGACCGCTCCTTTGTAAAGGATATCCCTGAAGATCCGAACGATATGGAAATCACCGCTGCTATCATTGCAATGGCGCAAAAATTAAATTTGCAGGTTATTGCTGAAGGGGTGGAAACTGAGGCTCAGATGACGTTCTTGGCGAAAAATAACTGCTATATTGTACAAGGTTATTACTACAGCCCGCCGTTGAGTGAAGCAGAGATTTTGCGGTTTGCCCCTGCGGTATAGCGGCTCAGCCCCAAAGCATGGGGCTGAAAATAATAAGCGCCTAACCGCCTGCGATTTTCACTTTGAAGCCTTGGCCTTCTAATAATTGCTTAAGCTTTTCTCTGTCATCGCCTTGAATTTCAATAACGCCTTCTTTAACTGCGCCACCTTGACCCATTTTTGATTTAAGCGTTTTTGCCAATTTCTTTAGATCATGCTGTTCACTATCTATGCCAACGACAAGCATAACGCCTTTACCTTTGCGCCCTTTAGTTTGTCTTTCAATACGAACGGCGCCGTCTTTAAAAACTTTCCCTTGAACTTCTTGCTTTGGCTCTTTGGTGTCAATACGGCCTACATCTGTGGAGTACACAAGTCTTGATTCTGACATTGATTCTGGTCCTCTTGCGGGTTCTTTGCAGAGATCATAGCAAAAAGCAGATTAGATGTTTTTTATTTTTTGCTAAATGATTTTTAAGCGTTATATTTAAATTGGTGAGGGGAAACAAATCAAAATAATTTAGGAGCTTAATGATGAGCTTGAGTAAAAACGCTTCTGCTGACGGTAAGACACTAACCATTCAAATTAGAGGTAAGTTCGACTTTAATTTGGTGCAATCGTTTCGTCAGGCGTATGCGGAGGTGAATGATCAAACCGAAAAGGTTGTTGTTGACCTGCGTGAAACCGATTATATGGACAGCTCCGCTTTGGGAATGCTGTTAAATATGAAAAAAACACTAGGAAGCTCAGTTTCTAGCATTCAAATTAGTAACTGCCGTCCACAACTTAAGAAAATCCTCCAGATCTCTCGTTTTGATAAGAAGTTTGATATTGACTGATCGCCGATAGATTAGCCCTTCATGAATATCTTGGTAGTCGACGATCAGGTATTAAACTGTAAGCTGCTCAAGGCAATGCTTGAGCAACAATTTTATACCGTTTTTTGTGCGCATAATGGTCGTGATGCATTAAAAATTCTCGAAAGTCAGGACATCGACATCGTGCTGCTAGACGTTGTCATGCCCGTAATGGATGGCTTTGAGACTGCCCCCAAAATAAAGCAATATGCGGGCGACGTATATCTCCCCATCATCTTTATCACTGCACTTGAAGATCAAAGCAGCTTTGAAAAATGTCTCGCTGTAGGAGGTGATGACTTTATTCATAAGCCGTTTGATAAAGTCATTTTATCAGCCAAAATCAAAGCGCATGCGAGGACACGTAGGCTCAGCCAACAAAGCAACGAACAACGCCGACAACTGGAATATCACTATAACCAAATAGAGCGAGAGCACGAGATTGTTGAGCACATCTTTAGTAATGCGCTTGCACAACAATCTGAATATCCTGAGATTTGTGAATACCACTTGTCACCTGCGTCAATGTTTAACGGCGATATGTTTTTAATGGCCAAGAGCCCAATGGGTGGCTTTTATTGTTTACTGGGTGATTTTACTGGTCATGGTTTAGCAGCTGCGGTCGGCGCGCTTCCCGCGTCGCGCATTTTCTATACTATGGTGCAAAAGGGGATGGCGGTCAGTGATATAGCCGTTGAGCTCAATACCGCCCTTAATGAGTTATTACCCGGCCACATGTTTTGCGCAGCAGCGATCATTGAATTGAGCAGCTCAGGGAAAAGTGTTTCTGCCTGGCTTGGTGGTTTGCCAGATTTATATCTGATTGACCAAAATGGTAGCCTTATTAAAACCATTGAGAGCCAACATATGGCACTCGGCATTCTAGAAGTTGATGAATTTGAACGTAATCTGCTGCATTTTGAAGTCAGCCCCGACCAACGCCTCGTAATGGCGACAGACGGTATCATCGAGTCTGAGTCTGAGCGGGGGGAAATGTATGGCGAACGACGGTTAAAGCGCTTGCTGGCGAGTCGGCAGCATATTTCCACGGATCAAATTATCTCTGAAGTTCGCGAGTTTTCTGGCAATACGGAGCAACAAGATGACTTAAGTATCGCGATTATTAATTGCGTTGCCAGCGAGTCAATTGTTTCTGCGCCTAACCATTATTCAAGCTTGCCGTTTAATATTTCGTTATCTTTAGATGCCAAACAGATGAAAACGACAGATCCAGTACTTGAGCTGGTGGACTTGCTTAGTGAGGTTGATGGTATTTCGGCGCATCGCTCTAACATCTTCTTACTACTCTCCGAGGCCTACAATAATTCTTTAGATCACGGTGTGTTGGGGCTAGATTCTGAGATTAAAAATAAAGAAGATGGCTTTTTTGAGTTCTACAGTTTGCGAGAGAGTGTTCTGAAGGAGCTAAAAGAAGCGCTCATTATTATTTCTGTGCGCTACAGCCCTGAAGAGCTAAAGCTATACTTCAACATTTGTGATTCAGGTAATGGTTTTGAATCAAGTGAGCGTAACAAAGCACAGCAAGAGCATAGCCATGGTCGAGGTGTTAGCTTACTTAACGAAATAGCTCAGAGCGTTAGCTACAACAGTGCTGGAAATGAAGTAGAAATGATCTATTCACTCACCTCTAAGTCGGTCTAAATTCCACTCAAGCGTATTTCACCTCAGCTTTAGTTTACTATCTACTCTTATTACTCTATGTACCTGTTTTTTAGTGTTGGCAAGGTATAAAGAGCGTGGTAAAGTTGCATTAACTTTAGATGTTTAGATGGCTAAAATGTCAGATTATATTTCATTGAGTGGATTATCTATCTCCCGCGAGTTGCTTTTGCTGCAATTAAAAAAACTAGATGCTTATATTGAGCAAAACTCAAGTCCTGCTGTGTGGTCATATCAGATCCCTGAGCTTGGGGAAGGAGGCGCTTGTAGCTTGTTTGGGCACCTTCAGGAAGCGCCTTTTTTATTAAGTGACCACGTTGAAAAGAACACGGTGAATGAGCAATCGCTTGCTAAGCTGCAAACGATAGTGTCAGCAGTAGTTGAATTTACAGCTGTTGATTGGTTTGGCATATACCAAGCAAGAGCGACAAATGAAGGGAAACAACTTCTCAAATTAGCGTACTCTGGCGCGCCGAGTAGACCGCTATTCCCAATAACGGAGGCTTTTGCCGCTACGTCAAATAATATTCAAACGGTATTAAGTGCTAAAGCTCGAGTGATTAATGACATCCCTCAATATGTCGCCAGTGGTGGGGAGTACTACACTTGCGATCCAAAGGTGAAAGCAGAAACCTGTATGCCATTATTCGATGATGCTCAAAATTGTATTGGAATTATTGATGCAGAAGCGTTTTCTGAGTCATTTTTCAACGAAGAAATTTTAGCATTGCTTGCAGCGGCATGTACGAGAATTCCTGACTATTTACCCGAATAATTATCGGAATAGTCCGGCTGTAAACTTGACGCCTTTGTGGTGCTGCCAAGTTTACAAAAATGAATAAAATTCTAGATAAATATGGTAACTGAGATGCAAGTCTCTATGTTACCATCAAGTCTACTGGAATCGGGCGTCAGCCGCTCGAGTTTGCATTAATTAAAATAAAAGAGATAAGCCATGTTCTCAGAGCTAAAACCACTTCCAACAGATCCTATTTTAGGCCTGATGGCCGCTTATAAACAGGACACTAACCCAAACAAAATTGACCTTGGTGTAGGTGTTTATAAGGACGAGCAGGGAAACACGCCGGTACTTAGAGCGGTTAAAAAAGCGGAAGCGTTTCGTTTAGAAAACGAAACGACAAAATCTTATATTGGTTTGGCTGGTAACTTAGACTTCTGTCAAAAGATGGAAACACTGTTACTTGGAGAGCATAGTACATTATTGGCAAATCGCGTACGTACGGCGCAAGCACCTGGTGGTACTGGCGCATTACGTGTTGCTGCCGAATTTATTAAACGTTGCAACACCAATGCAACTGTTTGGGTTACGACTCCAACTTGGGCAAACCACATTAGCCTATTTGAAGCAGCTGGTCTAACAGTTAAAGAGTATCCTTACTACGACTACGAAAACAAAGGGTTGTTGTTTGATGAGATGATCAATGCGCTGAAGCAAGTACCTAAAGGTGATGTAGTACTACTTCATGCATGTTGTCATAACCCAAGTGGTATGGACTTAAATCAAGCGCAATGGAAAGTGGTTGCTGAACTTGCGAAAGAGCAAGGCTTTACGCCATTAATTGATATTGCATACCAAGGTTTTGGTACCAGCCTTGAAGAGGATGCACAAGGCCTTAGAACGGTTGCGGATACAGTTGATGAAATTATCATCTGTTCATCTTGCTCTAAAAACTTTGGTTTATACCGCGAGCGTATCGGTGCGTGTTCAATCATTGCAAAAGACAGTGCAACTGCTGATGTTTCAAACTCAGTATTACTTAGCGTTGTTCGTAGTATCTATTCAATGCCACCAGCACACGGTGCTGATATTGTAAATACCATTCTAAGCAGTACTGAACTTACGCAAATGTGGTACGATGAACTTGACGAAATGCGCGGTCGTATCAATGGTCTACGTACGTTGATTAAAGAAAGCCTAGCTGCAAAAGGTGTTGAGCAAGACTTCTCGTTCATCGACCGTCAGCACGGTATGTTCTCTTTCTTAGGTATTAATAAAGAGCAAATTGACAGACTACGCACTGAATATGCTATCTATATGGTAGGCTCTAGCCGTGTTAACGTAGCTGGCGTAAGCAAAGACAATATTGACTACTTTGCTGAAGCAGTGGCAAGCGTGATTAAATAATACCACGCTACACAGAACAAAATAAAAAACCGCAGAACATGCGGTTTTTTATTTTCAGCCTAAACCACCCACTGGAGTAATACCAGTTGTATTAAGTAAGTGATCTATCTTGAAGCGGGGAAATAGCTTTAATAGCAAGGCAAAAATTTTGCTATTTAGTTGTTCTAAATGAGAAATTTTTAACGAAGCTAATATGCTATTTCACCCTTCAAATTGATTAGAGAATTAATTCAATTGGTATAAGTGGTTATTATCATTTAGGCTTGCTTAATTTTGGTCACTTTATCTGGATCTGACGCTTTTTCGTTTTCAGATTTGTTTTTGGTATTGGCCTTTGGTGCTACTTTGCCACCTTTTAACACAGACACAAAGTCATCTTTTTGTTTTGCAATTTCAAGCGCTAGGGATTCAACTTGTTGTTCACTCAGCGGCACGTCAACTTTCGTTAGCATGTCTTCCAATGCTTCAGCTACATCTAGCATCTTATCATAAGCATCAGCTTCTTTTTTAGACGTGAAAGTCATACGCTCGACTCCATTTCTTTCAACAACATATTTGATGATAACGGCCATGGTTATTCCCCTAGTCACTGTTTTTTTATACAGTAAATCGAATCGAGTGATTAAGCAAGTTATTTTGAAAATTTTTCAAGTGCTGTTGAGAGAAGGAAAATAAATTAAATTATTTAAAAACAAAAGCTTAATTTTTGTTTGGGTTTTTGAAAGAATGAATGTTTTTTGACAAAGTCAGTGTTCCAATCTTTATTTAACCTGAGGTTTGGATAAGGAATGAGCTAGCTCATTGTTTTAAACTCACATTAAATTATTTCCTTTATCTAGCCAGAGAGTTTTGGGGATAACCAGGCGAATTTACGCACCAATAGCTGGCTATTGGAAGTGAATTCAACACAGTTAGCGCTAAAACTAGCTGCTAGAAAGGCATTAATTATCCGAAGCTCAGGTTATTTTATAAGCTTGCTGCAATCATCCATTGAGAGGAATGCAAAAAGCTTTGGATACTTTTTACGCACAAGGAGTGTATATATGTTCAATAAACCCACCATACTTTCTATTTTATTGGCGTTAGGTTTAAGCTGTTCAAGCGTGCTCGCAAAACCTGCGGAGCAAGCAAAGTCAGTCTCTCAAACACAGCAGCAAAGTGCTGTACTCGATATTAATTCCGCTGACGCTTCGGCGCTTTCAAGTTTACCAGGGATTGGTATTCGTAAAGCTGAAGCCATCGTAGAGTACCGTAAGAAAATGGGGCGCTTTAAAACAACAACGGAGTTGCTGGAAGTAAAAGGAATTGGGAAAGGAATATTGGCAAAACTGGAGGGGAAAATTAGAGTCTAGTCGTAGTTATTGTGTGCGAGCTTAGCTGCTCGCACACAGGTAAATTGAAGATCAGGGCTTATTCGAGGCGTTAAACTCAGCGATTGCCTGAGCTAACTTGGGTTTGCCAAACTGTATTTCCAGTGGTGTGGTCAGTAGCGGATAAATTAATCCTGCTACCAATAAGACAGGTAATAACAACCAGCCTTCAAATACGACCAATGAGGCAAAAAACGGTGTGAGCAGTAGCAACTTGGCTATTCTTAACAAGACCTTTGTTTTTGCATCAAGGTGGCTAAGTGCAAGACGTAAGATCATCTGCTTGTCACGTAATTTAAACGCTCTCAGTTGCTCAATTTGGCTTAACCTAAAATGCATGAATGTGATATCTCAACTTCTTTTGGTAACGTGGAAAAATAAGAAAAGAATAAATGCAACACTATAAAATGCAAAGATAATTTCCATCCATCCAGGCATAGATAATCCTGCAAAAGACCAATCTATGTTGCCGCAGTCACCTGTTGCAGCAAAAAAGCTTGGAAGCCATTCATGCAGCGGCATAAACGCGGGAAAGTTTGGTACAAAGTCACAGGTAAAAGCAAATGGATCCGTTGTGGTTTGCATACTGATATGTTCACGGGCGATAAAATAACCCCAAATACTGCCTACACCCCACGAAACAAATGCCAGACTACGCAGTGCGAAAGAGCGAGGAGAAATCATGCCGATTAAACCAGCTGCTAATAACCCCAGCATAGCAAAACGCTGATAGATGCACATAATACATGGCTCTAAACCCATACCGTATTGGAAATACAGTGCAACGGCTTCAAAAATAGCAGCGGATAGTGCTAGCAATCCCCAAGATTGCCTAGAGAGATGAAAAGATGAAATCTTCATTATAGAGAAACCCTTTTTGTTTTATTATGCTTTATCTGGCCGCGTTAGAGCAACCTTACTTCGCAGTGTGCGCTATCTTTGCGACGATTTTTCGACTCTTGTTACCTGCAGAAGTTCGAAAATATCAAAATAGATCACTTGATTAAGTCAATAGAGGTGAGACCGACATTATCAGTATTTCTATTCTGACGTATTTACTCATTCACTTTTCTCGAGGGCATCGATATGAAAAGTAGCACGCTCAATGGCTGAGCCATGTAAGATAACATATTCAATATCGTTATAAGCCGCGACTGACTGCAAAGGGTTACTATTTAAAAGTAATAGATTTGCCACTTTCCCAGCTGCGATACTGCCGTACTGGTTGTCTATTGCAAATGCTTTCGCATTATTAATGGTAGCAGCAGATAGCAAGCTAACGAGGCCTACTCCGGCTTGATCCATCATTGTTAGCTCTTGATAAGTCGATAAGCCAGGTTGCGAGACATAAGTTGGTGCGGGTGGCGTATCTGAGCCAAGCAGCAAGGTTGCGCCATTCTTATATAGATAATGTAGTGCTCGTTGCCCTTGAGAGAGAACTTGCTCAAGTTTAGCGACCTTTTGTTGATTACTTATTTCACCCCAGCCTTGACCCATTTCTCGAGAAAACCAGCGACCAGGTTCACTTTGATACCAAGCAATTTGAGACGGAGGTAATACGGTACGATATTCAGACGAGAAGGTGAAAGTGTTGTCAGTCACTTTCGCTAGAGCATTCATCACATTTAATGTGGCTTGATAGGCGATGTCTTTTTCGATGATGGTATCCAGCACAGCTTTTACATTGGTTGGCAGTTCGCTTTCGCTAGGGGCTGTATTTGGCGCTAACCAGTTCCAAAGTCCATGCGCCATAACGTTGATATTGGCATCTACAGCAAGTTGTTGCATATCAACGGCATTCGCATGTGCCATTACGGGTAACTTAAGTGAGTTTGCGGACTCGACTAACTGTTTGGCAGTTTCTTGGTTAATAAGCGGTATAGCACTATTTTCTCCAAAGCCATCTTCAAAGTACAGTTTGGCACAAGTTGCACCGTCTGATTTCATTCGCGTTAAGGGCTGAGCTCCTTGGTGAGCGTGTGCTTGAGATGGTGTTAGCTCATGAGCAGGATCGCTGTGTTGTGCAGCAAAGTAGGGTTTATGTTGGTGTAGCTTTGAGTAACTAAGGCCTTCAGCGTTGTACCCTTGGTAAACCGGCATTGCGCCACAAAAGTAGGCGTCGGGTGCGGGGCCATTTGCTGTAAATTCGGTCATGCCGGTAGCAGTGTTTGACGGGTCAATAACTTGCGTGACGCCATAGTAAAGATAATTAGCGCCTTGCCGTTGTAAAAATGCTGCCTGCATTTGGCGAGCTCTAGGAGAAGTGTTAAGCAATCCCGGCATTGTTTTTAGGTGGACATGGCTATCGGTTAACCCTGGTATGAGGTATTGACCATGAGCATCAATAACCTTTGCTGCATCCGGTTTTTGACTTGAGTCAGAGACTTGTATAATTTTGCCATCTCGGATGGCGAGCCAATGATTGGAAATGATATTGACTTGGTGCTTATCAATAGGATTTAAAATGGTAGCATTGTCGATACGAAGGTCCACTGCTGCAAATAATGCATGAGAAGACAGGGCGCAACAGGCCGCAAATATTAATGTTTGTTTTTTCATAATGAAAACCAGTTAGTGTTGTATTAGATGCCTTCGAGCATAACTGGCGAGGTACTTTGTGTTTTAATTTTCATATAAATTAACTCTGAAATTTTTCTTAATTTAATTAAAACTATAATAATCAATAATGTAAGGTGTTCTTGGGTTGAAAAATTTGCTTTTGGGAAATTGGCTTGTTGTGCCTAAATTGAACCAGATTGTGGAGTATCCGACTGGCCGTGAATATACCGTCACCCCAAAAGTGATGAAATTACTGTTGGTGCTGATCGATGCGAAACCTGAGCCTCTGAGTATTGATACTCTCGTCGAGTTAGTTTGGCACCCGAAGGTGGTGTCTGACAACTCGGTCTATCAAGCTGTGGCGCAGTTAAGAAAGATTTTAAACACAGATCCGCAATACGAAGAATATGTAGAAAGAATATCAGCTCAAGGCTACCGCATTCATCCAAACATTGCGCTTAGAGAGCATAAAGCGGCTGTGATGCCAGTGAGCAAAAAGCGAATTTGGCTGCTTGGTGTCACCATTACATTGCTCGCGCTCATCGCTTTTTTTGCTTTTTATATTCAAACTGATCAAAAGCACAAGACACAAAACAACCCGTATTTTGATGAGATCACTCTTGCCACACACCTATCTCAAAGTACAGCGGTGGAGGAGTTAGCGCGAGCGAAAACGATTTATCAACAAGTGTTATCTAAACAAAGTGATAATGTCGAGGCACTCAGTGGCTTATGCAATGTCTTTATGGGGCTTAGCGTATATGGCGCGGTGTCAGAGTATGAATCGCTTGCTTTGTGTCGGCCATTGTTAGAAAAGGCACGGATCTTAGATGATACAAATATTGAAGTGATAACCTCTCTTGCGCGCTTTGCGGTGATGGAGAGTGAAATTGAGCAAGCACAGGATTATTTTAAGCGCGGATTTGAGCTCTCAACCAAGCATGCTCGCCTATGGCATTGGTATGGTCGATTTCTTCGGGACCAACACAAAATACCCGATGCAATTGCTGCGCATAAACAAGCGTATCAGTTAGCACCAAACGATGCGGTTATTATCCGAGGATTAGCCTATGCCTATTTGAATTTTAGAGAGTTAGTGCTCGCGCGAAAATATTTTGATCGTAGCGTTGCCGTTGCCCCCCACACCAAAAACAATCCGCTCTATGCGCTAGACTTTTATCCGCTTAACCAGAATAGAGCAAGCCAATATTTGCTGTGGTACCAAAACAATCACATCAGTCATAGTAAATTGTACCCCGCGCAGCAGTTGAGCCACGTATTGGTGTTATTGAGTTTAGGGCGCGCAGAAGAAGCTGAGGAGACATATCAGCAAGCCGCAAATTTAGGTTCAATTTCTACAGCATTTAGACTCTATGTTGAAGCCGGGATCGCATGGCGACAAGGTGATGTAGAAAAGGCTGAAGGACTCTTAAAGCAGCGATACGAGCTAGACTCAAAGGGTAATCATTATGTGATGCCCTATATTCTTGCTTTACTTGCACTGCAGAAAGTACAGCCCGCGCTAACGCTTTTTGAACAGCATTTTGCTGATATCGCGACGCCTACATTGCCAGAGGCAGGCAATGTAGGGCAATACCTTACTTATGCCCTGATGCTGAAACGTACTGGTCAAGATAGCCAGCTTAAGCGGGTAACACAGTTGTTAGAACAATACCTTAATCAAGGAAATCAGCTAGATGCAGCTTTATCTCCATATTGGTCCGCACTTAACAATGACGCAGCAGAAACACAACAAGCGCTAACGCAGCTGCTCAACACTGGCTGGTTACCCGACTACAATGATAGTTTTTTTGCTACGGATCTTTATCTCACTTTGACATCAGACCACGAATTTAAACAAGCATGGCTGAGTAAGCTTGAAAGCAGACAAAACGAGCTCTAATACGTTAGGTTACTCATACATAAAATTCGCTCTGTGATTTAAAACTAGGGAGCGAATTTTCTTGGTGATTCCTTTAATAGGAGTTCTGTGTTTCGGCAGACTTTGATATTGGCTTTTAAAAACAGGGTTCGATTTTGTTGCTTGTGAGTTTTGGTTTCCTTAAGCTGCTTTGTTGTTTGCAAGCAACGCTCGAAAGTAAATTGCAAAAGATGTCCAATAACATTATCACATGCCGCTTTGTCTGTTTATTTCGCAGTCGTTTCGTGTGCACTTTAGGAGAAGCATTTGAGTTATACAAAATGAAAGCAGAGGCTGGATGGTCTGATGAGGAGCAATTTGTTTACATTAACAGCTCAGTGTTTAGCGAAGATGAGCTCGTTCAGGCCAAGTCTATATCGCCTTAATTGAGTTTTAAGTCTCACACCGCATCACAATCTCACCTGCATTAAACATGGCTATTTTCAGCTAGGGTGATTTGTAGCTTGTTAGTTGAGCTTCATCTGGTACAATCAGTGGATTAACAAGCACAACCTGCCAATCAAGGCATTGATGTAATAATAAAGTGGTGTGAGATGAGAATTTTCAAAGCCAAGAGCCCAGCTGGATTTGCTGAAGAATATATTGTTGAGTCAATTTGGAACGGTGAATTCCCTCCGGGATCCATTCTACCTGCTGAGCGTGAGCTTTCTGAACTCATTGGTGTAACAAGAACAACACTGCGCGAAGTATTACAAAGGCTAGCTCGTGATGGCTGGTTGACTATCCAACATGGTAAGCCAACCCGAGTAAATAACTTTTGGGAAACATCAGGGCTTAATATTTTAGAAACCTTAGCGCGTCTTGATGAAGATAAGATGCCTGAGCTGACCGATCAGCTGCTGTCAGCGCGTACCAATATTAGTGCTATCTATACGCGTGCGGCGATAAAATTCAATCCGCAGCGTGTTATCGATATTTTGTCTAAGCATGAAGAGCTAGAAGACACCGCAGAAGCGTTTGCCGATTATGACTACCAAGTTCACCATGAGCTGGCGGGTGCTGGGCAAAACAAAATTTATGTGCTTATTTTAAATGGCTTCAGAGGTTTATACTCAAAAATTGGTTGCCATTACTTTTCTGATTCAAGAACACGAGGACTGGCGAGACAGTTCTATGCAGATTTAACCAAACTGGCAGAAAATCAAGAACACGATGGTGCTATTTCATTGATGCGTAAGTATGGTCACCAATCGGGTGAAATTTGGCAGCAGATCCGCGGTGATATGCCTGAAAATATCATGGACTAATGTCCACTGAGTGATAGACATCTTAAAAAGGCTTCTTCGTGAAGCCTTTTTTGATCTCCGAATGGCATCTTGAGCGGAGGCATTTCTGTCTCATCGAATTTATAGATTGGTGCTATCGGTAAATTCGATTGTTAATTATGGCGCTTGCCAAATACACTAGGCGCAGTTTTTGGCGGTGAGAATGACAAAGAGACTTTAGTTATGATTTTAGCTAGGGTTGTTTTTTCATGAGCACGCCACAATATTATGAACAAGATATTTTGGTCTCGACACGAGATACCAAGATAAGATTGGAAATAAACCTAACTATTGGAGATAAAAATGGGTGTATTAGTAGGCCGCAAGGCACCAGACTTTACAGCAGCAGCAGTACTAGGTAACGGTGAGATCGTAGATAGCTACAACCTGCACGAGCGTATTAAAGGTAAAAAAGCGGTTGTTTTCTTTTACCCACTAGACTTCACGTTTGTTTGTCCTTCAGAGCTAATCGCGTTCGACAAGCGTTACGAAGAGTTCCAAAAGCGTGGTGTTGAAGTGATCGGTGTTTCTATCGATTCTCAATTCTCACACAACGCATGGCGTAACACTCCAGTAAACGAAGGCGGTATCGGTCAAGTTAAATACGATCTAATCGCTGATGTTAAGCACGAAATCTGTCAAGCATACGACGTTGAACACCCAGAAGCTGGTGTTGCTTTCCGTGGTTCTTTCCTAATCGATGCTGAAGGTAATGTACGTCACCAAGTAGTTAACGACCTACCACTAGGCCGTAACATCGACGAAATGCTTCGCATGGTTGATGCACTAGCATTCCACGAAGAGCACGGTGAAGTATGTCCAGCTGGTTGGACTGAAGGTAAAGCAGGTATGGATGCAAGCCCTGAAGGTGTTGCTAAGTTCCTATCTGAAAACGAAGGCGCACTATAATTTAGTGTCGACTTTATGATATCTCGCTGATATCAAAAAGAAACCCGCCAATTGGCGGGTTTTTTAATGGCTACTGATACCTCAATAGCTTTCTCAGGGTAAAACTTTGACTACTCGGCTACCTTGCCTACTTTAGCAAGTGCCATGCTAGTTAAAGTTGATAAACTGACCCAGTGATTTTATCAGTTGAATGCTCAGGTAAGCGGCAAATAAACTGATCACGGGAGTTGCGAGCAGACTCAGAAATTCGAGTTCATTAATCATTAGCCTCTTCCTTTTTTTCTTGCTCGTTGTTATTGGTTGTTTGAAACGCTGTCTCTAAAGACTGTTTGGTCTCAATTTTTATTTCTTCTAGATTCGCTTTGATTGACTCAGTGATAGCTTGCGTTACTTTGGTTTTTACTTCTTGAAGTAATGAAGCATCAATTTCTGCAGCTGTTGTTGTCATGCTTGCTGTAAACAATAAAGTTGTCATGGTGATTTTCGCTAAAGTAGTCATAATAAGTTTCCTTGTAATTTGTTAGTCGCAATAACTATTACAAAGGTTGTGCCAAAATGAATTTAATTTTTATGTTATTGATTTTTATGTGTTTTAATTTTTTCTTGGCATAGGGGAGTTAATGGGGTGGTGAATTTGACCAGTGCAGGATGGGTGAAATGGCTAAGATTTAGTTAAATTTATTAAGGCTGGATTAAGCGAAGTAAGAAAGGATGAAGAACAATGTTTGGGCCGAATTAACGGCCAAAGTTAGGGTCATCAGGTAAATCAACCAAGATTAATACAGCCCCTTTACCGCCATATTCTAAAGGTGCTTGGTGCATCGCCAGTATATCTGGATGCTGAACAAGATACTGCGGTACTTTATGTTTAAGCACACGCTCACCAATTCCATGCACCACGCATGCACAAGCAATATGCTGCTTCTTACAAGCATGAATTAATGCAGCTAGTTCTTGTTTTACCGTTTCTTTATTTAGCCCGTGCAAATCTAAGATGAGTTCGGGCGCGTAGTCACCACGCCTTAGCTGCTTTGCTAAATAGCGATCAGCTCCGGGCTTGACGAAATTGATGGTTCCTGACGTATCAATATCAGGAATATACTCGTCAGAAAAGTAAAACTCAGATTGCTGCTGCTTGACCTGTTGCTTCAGCTCAACGCTCTGAATTTTTTTCTTTTGTTTGAGCTGCACCTGATCTTGTTTTAGGGGTTTTACACCATTCAAAGACTCACGAAACATCGCGAAATCGTCATTTAGGTCAGCATTAGTGTTAGATTCTCTGTTCATGATGGCATTTTAAATAAAAAAAGCATAAAAACCTAGCTTAAAAACCGCTACAATAGCGCCATATAGTTTGATCTTTAGAGAGTCATCATGACGGAAATGTCACAACCACTTATTACCGAAGAAATGGCCGTTGAAGCCTTTCAAGACTTACATACCATTCAGGACTGGGTACGCTGGACGGCGAGCCAGTTTGTGAGTAACGAGGTGTTTTTTGGTCATGGTACGGATAATCCTTGGGACGAAGCGGTCAGTATAGTGCTTCCGGTGCTGCATATGCCAATTGATGCTCCCAAAGAAATCATGCATGCGCGTATGACACAAAGTGAAAAAGCGCATCTGATGGAGTTTATCAAAGCACGTATTGAGCAGCGTATTCCCGTTGCCTACTTAACCAATCAAGCTTGGTTTGCTGGTATGCCGTTTTATGTTGATGAGCGCGTATTAGTACCACGCTCACCATTTGCAGAGTTAATCGCAAAACATTTTGCCCCCTGGGTAGCTGCACCGAATAAAGTAACGCGTATTTTAGATATGTGTACGGGTTCTGGTTGTATTGCGATTGCATTGGCCAAAGCATTTGAGCGCGCACAAGTAGACGCAGTCGATATTTCTTTTGAAGCCTTAGAAGTGGCTGATCACAATATCAATCAGCATATGATGCAAGACAGAGTCTTTGCTATCCAATCTGATGTATTTAGTGGTGTACCGGGTCAAAAGTACGATTTAATCGTAGCGAACCCTCCTTATGTTGATGCAGAAGATATGTCAGATCTGCCAGAGGAGTTCCATCATGAGCCAGAGCTTGGCTTGGCGTCAGGAGAAGATGGCCTTGATGTGACCCGCACACTACTGGCAGAAGCGGCCGATCATCTAAATGATGATGGTTTGTTATTTGTCGAAGTTGGCAATTCTATGGTACATATGGAACAACAATTTCCTGAAGCGCCATTTACTTGGTTAGACTTTGAGCATGGTGGTTTAGGGGTCTTTGTCGTATCCAAACAACAACTATTGGAATACTTTAAAAACTGATAGGGAGCCAATGCTCTCTATCGTCTATTTAGGAATGAGGAAAAACGATGGCAGGCAATAGCATTGGCCAATTATTTAAGGTGTCGACCTTTGGTGAAAGCCATGGCGCCGCGCTTGGTGGCGTGGTGGATGGTGTACCACCAGGGCTTGAGATCACTGAAGCTGATTTACAAATCGATTTAGATAGACGTAAACCAGGTCAAAGCCGCTACACAACACAGCGCCGAGAGGGCGATGAGATAAAAATTCTCTCGGGTGTGTTTGAAGGCAAGACCACAGGTACGAGCATTGGATTGTTGATTGAAAATACCGACCAACGTTCAAAAGATTACTCAAACATCAAAGACTTGTTCCGTCCGGGTCACGGCGACTATACCTATTGGCACAAATACGGACATAGAGATTATCGCGGTGGTGGTAGGTCGTCGGCACGTGAAACCGCCATTCGAGTTGCAGCAGGGGCAATCGCGAAAAAATATCTCAAGCAAGTCCATGGCATCGAAATCAATGCCTGTCTTTCTCAATTAGGCCCGATTAAAGCCGAGCATTATGATTGGTCAGCCGTTGAAAACAATCCATTTTTCTTTCCCGATGAATCTAAGCTAGAAGCGCTAGATGAATATATGCGTACGCTGAAAAAAGAAGGAGATTCAGTCGGCGCAAAGGTAAAAGTCGTGGCGAAAAATGTGCCTGTTGGTTTAGGTGAGCCAGTGTTTGACCGTTTGGATGCTGAGATAGCGCACTCCTTGATGAGCATTAATGCCGTAAAAGGCGTAGAGATTGGTGATGGCTTTGATGTGGTTGAGCAAAAGGGCTCTGAGCATAGAGATGAGCTAACGCCACAGGGTTTTACCTCTAATCATGCAGGCGGCGTTTTAGCGGGTATTTCTACAGGGCAAGATATTATCGCATCAATTGCGCTAAAACCGACATCAAGTATCTCGGTACCGGGGCAGAGTATTGATACCCACAACCAACCACAAGAAGTTGTGACGAAGGGTCGCCATGATCCTTGTGTTGGTATTCGTGCCATTCCAATAGCAGAAGCCATGTTGGCTATTACGCTCATGGATCACTTATTACGTCACCGAGGTCAAAACCAAGACGTCAATTTGCCGCACAAGCCAATTCCTGGTCATATCTAGCTAGTAGCGAGTAAGCTAATTTTGGCACAGTGATTGCTTTTCTTGGACAAATCAAGGAGAGCAATCATGATCACTTACCAAACCCACTCCGCAATTCGTACCACTGAGTCCGTTTCAGAGCAGCAAAGCCTTGCCCAAACTAAACGAGCTAATACCGCTGCGCAGGAGCAAGACTATGTCGCGGCTGCTAACATCGCAGCTCAATCATCCCCTGTACTCGATAATAAAGCCGACGATCCATATAAATATGAAGTGGTGGAGCGTAATCAGTCATTTCTCGAAAAAATGAGAGAAGCGGTAATGTTTAGCCGCTTAGGGGCAAATAAAGAGAAAATAGACGAATTAAAAGAGAAAATGGCAGAACTTGAAAAGCTTGCGGCTGAGGGAAAAATTTCACCTGAAGAATTAGAAGAGCGGATGGCCGCCTTACAAGAAGCGATGAGAGAAGCGGTAACTCAGGAAGAAAACAAAGCAAACAAGGATACGCTAATGAGTTAGTGAGGCTTAAAATAATAAAAGCCTCAACTGAGGCTTTTATTATAGCTATAAACTAACAGCGTTTAGCTGTGATATTTTTCACACGCTTCTAGCGTATTTTCGATTAAGCTTGCGACGGTCATTGGGCCCACACCACCTGGCACTGGGGTAATAAAGCTCGCATTTTGTTCTGCGATGTCGTATTGCACGTCACCTACCAGTTTGCCTGATTCTAAGCGATTAATGCCTACATCGATGACAATCGCGCCTTCTTTAACCCAGTCGCCTGGAATAAACTCAGGTTTACCGACCGCCACAACCAGTAGATCGGCACGACGCACATGGGTTTCGAGGTCTTGCGTAAATTTATGGCAAACGGTTGTAGTACAACCAGCAAGTAGCAGCTCTAGTGACATAGGGCGACCAACGATGTTTGAAGCACCAACCACAACAGCATGCATGCCTTTATAACGCACACCGGTAGAGTCGAGTAGGGTGATGATCCCTTTTGGCGTACAAGGTCTCAGTGCTGGCATTCTTTGGGCAAGACGACCTACGTTATATGGGTGAAAGCCGTCGACATCTTTATGAGGATCAATACGCTCTAACACTTTTTCTGCGTCTAGGCCTTCAGGTAGCGGCAATTGTACTAAGATCCCATCAACTTCAGGATCTGCATTAAGCTCATCAACAAGCGCAAGTAATTGCTCTTCGCTTGTATCACCTGGTAAGTCGAAAGATTTAGAAACAAATCCGACTTCTTCACAGGCTTTACGCTTTGAACCAACATAAACTTGGCTCGCAGGATCCTGGCCTACTAATACCACAGCCAAGCCAGGCGCTCTTAGACCTTGCGCTAGTCTGTCTTGAACTCGTTGTGCAACAGTAGAACGAACTTGTTTCGCGATAGCTTTGCCATCAATGATGTTTGCCGTCATGATTGACCTATATTAAGGGTTAAAAAACTTGAACGATGATAGAGCCTTTAAATTCTTCTATACAAGCACTTTCATATATTGATGAAATGATTGCTTAATAAAGAGGAAAAATGGGGTCGCTCTATTTATATGTCCCTTTAGTTATTACCAAGGAGGACATTTGCCCGCTATTTTCTCAAAAAACAGCCAGTCCGCCAAGTTTGCATTGCGTAAAAGCAAAGGTTTTCATGATCTGTTCTACAAGAAGTGTTCAAAAATTGTTTAAGTCAGCTGTTTTATCAACAATTTGTGGCAAAATTAGGCAGTTGAAACAAAAACTAAAAAAAATATTTGACCTACTTCGGGCAAATCACTATTATGCACCCCGTTGCCAACGAGGACTCACCGATAAAAAGGTTCTTAGTTCTCCAAGGTCACAGTCGGCGATTAGCGCAGCTTGGTAGCGCACTTGGTTTGGGTCCAAGGGGTCGCAGGTTCAAATCCTGCATCGCCGACCACTTTTAAAATAAGAAAGTAGCATGAAGATGTTTACGAGTTTGCGCCCTTAGCTCAGCTGGATAGAGCAACGCCCTTCTAAGGCGTCGGTCGAAGGTTCGAATCCTTCAGGGTGCGCCATCTTATTTTAATCCACATGTAGTGGCGGCTGTAGCTCAGTTGGTAGAGCCCTGGATTGTGATTCCGGTTGTCGTGGGTTCAAGTCCCATCAGTCGCCCCATCTACATGCCTAAATTAGTCGGCGATTAGCGCAGCTTGGTAGCGCACTTGGTTTGGGTCCAAGGGGTCGCAGGTTCAAATCCTGCATCGCCGACCACTTCTACAAAATATATATGTTCGGCGATTAGCGCAGCTTGGTAGCGCACTTGGTTTGGGTCCAAGGGGTCGCAGGTTCAAATCCTGCATCGCCGACCACTTTCTCTCTAGTATCTCAGTCATTTATTTCAAATTTACTAACTTTTAATCAATTAGCACCAATATGCCTATTTATTTAACCTGATTGCTCGACTCCGTCGTTGAATAGGTTATAATGCCGCGTCTATTAATTAACGTAGTGCCCGTAGGGCAGGCAACAAGCGTCACATGCAACGGAGAGTTTGGCAATTTAGCCGAAGGCCCATAAAAAGCATGATGGTTGTCTTGTTAGTAAGGAAGGCGCTTTGTCGCCCAAAAATGAAGATTGAGGTAAATCATGCAAGTTTCTGTTGAGACGACTCAAGGCCTTGAGCGCCGTCTGACCATCACCGTTCCTGCAGAGAACGTTGAGACTGAAGTTAAAAAACGCCTACAACAACTGTCAAGAACACAGCGTATCGATGGCTTCCGCCCTGGTAAGGTTCCAGTGTCAATCATCACTAAGCGTTACGGCGCAGCTGTACGTCAAGAAGTTGCTGGCGATCTGATGCAGCGTAACTATATCGAAGCAATCATTGCTGAGAAAATCAACCCTGCAGGCGCACCATCTTTTGCTCCTAAGTCACTAGAAGCTGGTAAAGATCTAGAGTTCGATGCAACTTTTGAAGTATACCCAGAAGTTGAACTTAAAGATCTAGACAAAATCGCGGTTGAGAAGCCGGCAGTTTCTGTCACTGATGAAGACCTAGCGAACATGCTTGAAACGCTTCGTAAGCAACACGCTTCTTGGACTGAGAGCGATGCTGCAGCTGGCGAAAAAGACCGTGTAACGGTAGATTTCGTTGGTACAATCGACGGTGAAGAGTTCGAAGGCGGTAAAGCTGAAGACTTCCCTCTAGAGCTTGGTCAAGGTCGTATGATCCCAGGCTTCGAAGACGGTATCGTTGGTAAAAAAGCAGGTGAAGAAGTTGTTTCTGACGTAACTTTCCCTGAAGAATACCACGCTGAAAACCTAAAAGGTAAAGCGGCTCAATTCACAATCACTGTGAAGAAAGTTGAAGTTCAAGAGCTTCCTGAACTAACTGACGAGTTCGCAACTAAGTTTGGTGTTGCTGAAGGCGGCGTTGACGCACTTAAAGAAGAAGTTAAGAAGAACATGGAGCGTGAGCTAAACCAAGCGGTTAAAGCGAACGTGAAAGATCAAGCTATCAAAGGTCTTCTAGAAACTAACGAAGTTGAAGTGCCAAAAGCACTAATCGACCAAGAAATCGATGCACTTCGTCAACAAGCTGCACAACGTTTTGGCGGCAACGCACAAAACATGCCTGAGCTTCCTGCTGAGCTATTCCACGAGCAAGCAGTAACTCGCGTGAAAACTGGCCTACTACTAGGTGAAGTGATCAAAGCGAACGACATCAAAGTTGATGAAGATAAGGTTGCTGAACTAATCGACACAGTTGCTTCTGCATACGAAGATCCAAGTGAAGTAGTGGCATACTACAAAGCAAACGATCAACTAATGCAGCAAATGCGCAACGTTGCGATGGAAGAGCTAGCAGTTGAAGCAGTACTTGCTGCTGCATCTGTTTCTGATGTTGAAAAGTCATTCGACGACATCATGAATCCACAGGCTGCTCAATAAGTCTTTGAAGAAATCATTGACTTACAGCTAAGCTGAAGTTTAAATGGCTCGAGTTACTCTAATAGAGAATTCGGGCCATTTTTGTTTTTAGGCCTTGATATTGAAGCATTAAGTACTTATATCTTGAGGCACGGCTTATTTTATTAGCTATACTTATTTTACGAGTCAGGTTTCGTTGAGTATTACTGCTACAGTTATATCTACTCGTTTCAATTCGCTCAAAAAAGTATTAGCCTAAACACCGATCACAGAATGTTTTTATGGACCGCGCTAAGTCCAATAAAGTTGCTGCGAATAGGCAATAGATTCTGTGCTAATAAGGAATAAAAAACATGAATGATGGTATGATCGATCCAATCAATGCGTTAGTACCTATGGTCGTGGAGCAAACGGCTAAAGGCGAGCGTTCTTATGATATTTACTCACGACTGTTAAAAGACCGTATTATTTTCTTAACTGGTCAAGTCGAAGACCATATGGCCAATCTAATTGTGGCGCAGATGCTGTTCTTGGAATCAGAAAGCCCTGACAAAGATATATTCCTGTATATCAACTCACCAGGTGGTTCTGTGACCGCTGGAATGTCAATCTACGACACGATGAATTTTATCAAGCCTGACGTTAGTACGGTTTGTGTTGGTCAAGCTGCGAGTATGGGGGCATTTTTGCTATCTGGCGGTGCTAAAGGTAAACGTTATTGCTTACCTAATTCTCGTGTGATGATCCACCAACCTTTAGGTGGTTTCCAAGGTCAGGCTTCTGATTTTGAAATTCACGCCCGCGAAATCTTGGCGATTAAAGAGAAGTTGAATCGCTTAATGGCAGATCACACCGGTCAGCCTTATGATGTGGTTGCGCATGACACAGATAGAGACAACTTTATGACTGCAGATCAAGCGTTAGAATATGGCCTGATTGATGCAGTTCACTCTCGTCGAGAGCTTAAGTGATTATGAATTAGCCGATGAGTTGAATTCATCGGCTTCTACTGTGCCAAAGCCAAATTTCTTTGGTATAGTTAAAAGAAATACGATGTTATCTAGAGATAACAGCAATTGAATGAGGTAGCTGAATGTCAGACACTCCAACAGACGGCGATAAGAATAGCAAGCTACTCTACTGCTCATTTTGCGGTAAGAGCCAGCATGAAGTTCGTAAGTTAATTGCCGGTCCATCTGTCTATATATGTGACGAGTGCGTTGAACTTTGTAACGACATCATTAGGGAAGAAATCAAAGATATTGCGCCTAAGCATGACGCGTCTGATAAATTACCTGTGCCAAAAGAGATCAGAAATCACTTAGATGATTATGTGATAGGTCAAGACCACGCTAAAAAAGTCTTGTCTGTTGCGGTTTATAATCATTATAAGCGCCTGCGTAACCAAGGCGGCAAAGGTGATGTAGAACTTGGCAAGAGTAATATTCTACTGATCGGTCCAACGGGTAGTGGTAAAACCCTTCTAGCAGAAACGCTTGCACGTTTACTTGATGTTCCATTCACAATGGCAGATGCAACGACATTAACCGAAGCCGGTTATGTGGGTGAAGATGTTGAAAACATCATTCAAAAGCTTCTGCAAAAATGTGATTACGACGTTGAGAAAGCACAGCGTGGTATCGTTTACATTGATGAAATCGACAAAATTTCAAGAAAATCTGACAATCCATCGATTACCCGTGATGTGTCAGGTGAAGGTGTACAGCAAGCACTACTAAAACTGATTGAAGGCACGGTTGCATCTGTTCCGCCACAAGGTGGTAGAAAGCACCCGCAACAAGAGTTTTTACAAGTAGATACTTCTAAGATCTTGTTTATCTGTGGTGGTGCGTTTGCAGGCCTAGATAAAGTCATCGAACAGCGCAGTACAAAAAATACTGGAATTGGCTTTGGTGCTGAAGTTAAATCTAAAGACTCTGAGCGCTCATTAAGCGAAACATTTAAAGACGTAGAGCCTGAAGATTTAGTTAAGTACGGCTTAATTCCTGAATTTATTGGTCGTTTGCCTGTAGTTGCGACTTTGACTGAACTGGATGAAGAAGCACTAATTGAAATCCTAAATGAGCCGAAGAATGCACTCACTAAGCAATACGCGGCGCTATTTAAGATGGAAGGCGTTGATCTTGAATTCCGTGAAGATGCGCTACGAGCGATTGCTCATAAAGCGATGGAGCGTAAAACGGGTGCCCGTGGTCTGCGTTCGATCGTCGAAGGCGTATTGCTTGATACTATGTATGAGCTTCCTTCACTAGAAGAAGTGAGTAAAGTCGTCATTGATGAAACGGTGATCAAAGGCGAATCAGACCCTATTATGATTTACGAAAATAACGGTAAAGAAAAAGCGGCGTCTGAATAGCTCAGTATGAGATTGAAAAAAGGAGCCTAGCGCTCCTTTTTATTTCTTAGTCCACATCAGATAGAAACCAATATAGTCAAATTGTTATAACAATAAAGGGCAATAGTGAGGCAAGTTTTTAGGGGGAATTTTTATACATTCCACCACGATAAATTGAGTGTCAAAACTAAGCTTTTTATCCGTTAAATTGATCTCTACTTGATGCGGATTACTATAAACTATTGAACTTTATCTGCGTTATCCCCATATAGCTCAGTATTCCCAAAATTAATTGAAGTGCGAAGAGAACATAATGACGCTTGAAAGAACGGATCGAGTAGAAATTCCAGTGCTAGCGCTACGCGACGTAGTGGTGTATCCGCATATGGTGATCCCGCTGTTTGTAGGTCGAGAAAAATCAATAAAATGCCTAGAAGCTGCGATGGACAATGACAAGCAAATCTTTTTAGTTGCGCAAAAAGACGCCTCAGTTGATGACCCGAGCACTGATGATGTCTATCAGACTGGTACCATTGCAACGGTACTACAGTTACTCAAACTACCTGATGGCACAGTGAAAGTGCTGGTTGAAGGTACTCAACGCGCAAAAATAGATGAGTTTCTAATTACAGACCAATATTTCTTGGCGCAAGCTCAGTACATTCCATCTCAGGATGTGGATGAGCAAGAGCAAGACATATTAGTTCGCAGCGCAATTAGTCAGTTCGAAGGCTATGTGAAGCTAAATAAAAAGATCCCACCAGAAGTACTAACTTCAGTATCGGGTATCGATGAAGCTGCACGCTTAGCGGATACGATGGCTGCTCATATGCCAATTAAAGTACCTGAAAAACAAAAGGTGCTAGAAATTGACGACGTGACCGAACGTCTCGAGTATTTGATGGCGTTGATGGAAGGCGAGATTGATTTACTTCAAGTAGAAAAAAAGATCCGCTCACGCGTTAAAAAGCAAATGGAGAAATCCCAACGTGAGTACTATCTGAATGAGCAAATGAAAGCTATTCAGAAAGAGCTTGGTGAGCTGGATGATGTACCTGACGAATTTGAAGCCCTGAAAAAGCGTATTAGCGAAGCGAATATGCCGCAAGAAGCGGAAGAAAAAGCGCTTTCAGAGCTTAACAAACTTAAAATGATGTCACCTATGTCTGCGGAAGCGACGGTTGTGCGCTCGTACATTGAGACGATGATCAATGTACCTTGGAAAAAGCGCTCAAAGGTGAAAAAAGATCTAGCTGGTGCACAAAAGATACTCGATGCCGATCATTATGGTCTTGAGAAAGTGAAAGACCGCATTATCGAATATCTCGCGGTACAGCAGCGTACCAATAAGCTTAAAGGTCCTATCTTATGCTTAGTCGGCCCTCCAGGCGTTGGTAAAACCAGTTTAGGTCAATCTATCGCGCGTTCGACTGGCCGTAAGTACGTACGTATGGCGCTCGGTGGCGTGCGCGACGAAGCTGAAATTCGTGGTCACAGAAGAACTTATATTGGCTCAATGCCGGGTAAATTGATCCAAAGCATGTCGAAAGTTGGCGTAAAGAACCCGCTTTTCTTGTTGGATGAAATCGATAAGATGTCATCGGATATGCGCGGCGACCCTGCATCGGCTCTACTAGAAGTGTTAGATCCAGAGCAAAATAGCAACTTTGCAGACCACTATTTAGAAGTGGACTACGATCTGTCTGATGTTATGTTTGTTGCGACTTCTAATAGCTTTAACATTCCAGGTCCATTATTAGACCGTATGGAAGTTATTCGTCTTGCTGGTTACACCGAGGACGAAAAGCTAAATATTGCCAAGCAGCACTTAATTCCAAAGCAAGTGAAACGCAATGGACTAAAAGAGTCTGAAATCAATATTGAAGACAGCGCGATCATTGGCATTATCCGCTACTACACGCGTGAAGCGGGTGTCCGTAATCTAGAGCGCGAAGTATCTAAGTTGTGCCGAAAAGCAGTTAAGAACATCTTGCTAGATAAAAATGTTAAGCAAGTTGTGATTAACCAAGAAAATCTTGAAGACTTCTTAGGCGTACAACGTCACGACTACGGCAAGGCGGAAGACGGCGATAGAGTTGGTCAAGTTACCGGTCTTGCATGGACAGAAGTAGGGGGTGACTTACTCACTATCGAATGTGCGGCAGTACCAGGTAAAGGCAAACTTGCTTACACCGGCTCGCTAGGCGATGTGATGCAAGAGTCAATTCAGGCGGCAATGACGGTTGTGCGCAACCGTGCTGACAAACTACGCATTAATGACGATTTCTACGAGAAACGTGATATTCATGTTCACGTTCCTGAAGGTGCAACACCAAAAGACGGCCCGAGCGCCGGTATTGCGATGGTAACAGGCTTAGTATCAAGCCTCACTGGCAATCCAGTGCGTGCAGATGTTGCGATGACAGGTGAAATTACCTTGCGTGGTGAAGTTCTGCCTATCGGTGGTCTGAAAGAAAAATTATTGGCAGCACACCGTGGTGGAATTAAACGAGTTTTAATACCGAAAAAGAACGAGCGTGACTTAAAAGAAATTCCTGAGAATGTTCTTGAAGGGCTTGATATTCATGCGGTGTCATGGATTGATGAGGTATTATCACTGGCGTTAGCGCACCCAATAGACAGTTTTAGCGTGGAATCGCAAAAAAACTAAGAAAAAAGCCAAAAAATTGAGTGAAAAGGCTTTTCAAATCCAAAAGGTGTGTTAAGTTAGGCACTGTATTCAAGCCTACTGGTTCGGAAGCCCCGTAATCACTAGGCTTGAGAAAGATTTCGAGAATTAGAGAGTCGCTGTGATGTCTCTAAATGAATAGCAAAAGTTACCAGTAAGAAGTAACTTTTGACAATAACTATGGAAGAGGATGATATTGTGAATAAATCTCAATTAATCGATCAAATCGCAGCTGATGCTGACATTTCTAAAGCGGCTGCTGGTCGTGCGCTAGATTCATTCATTGAGTCTGTAACGGGTGCACTAAAAGACGGTGACTCTGTTGCACTTGTAGGTTTTGGTACTTTCTCAGTGCGCGAGCGTGCTGCACGTTCTGGTCGTAACCCACAAACTGGTGAGACTATTCAAATCGCAGCAGCTAACATCCCATCTTTCAAAGCGGGTAAAGCGCTTAAAGACGCAGTAAACTAATTCAATTTGAATTAGGCGGTGCAGAGTCATCGCGAACTGCTTCAAGATAAAAGGCGTATCTGCTAAGATACGCTTTTTTTATACCATCACTAATCTGATTGGTGTAATGCTTAACCCAAATCTAGCAAACACAAAGTGCTTAGGTGCTTTGACTTAGATAAGAGAAACAATAAATGCTTGAAAAGATCAGAGAAGGCTCGCAAGGCCCGGCGGCTAAAATCGTATTAGGTTTAGTCATCTTATCTTTTGCGTTAGCAGGGATCGGTGGTTACCTAGGTCAAACCACAGAGCAGCCTGTCGCAGAAGTGAACGGAGTAAAGATTTCACAAACTAAGTTTTCTCGTGCTTACTCGAATGAACGTGCACGACTAGAGCAACAGTTTGGCGAATACTTTGCACAGATTGCAGCCGATCCTAATTATATGGCGCAAATTCGCCAAGGTGTTGTTGATCAATTAGTACAACAAGAATTACAAACCCAACTAGCTAAAGAGCTTGGTCTTCGTGTGAGCGATGAGCAGGTTAAAAAAGCGATTGTTGAAATGCCATATTTTCAAATTGGTGGAGAATTCAGTAACGACCGTTACTTACAAGTTATCCGTCAAATGAACTTCCAGCCAGATAGCTTCCGTGAATATCTTCGTGACGAGATGACTCGTGCGCAGTTAATCTCAGCGGTTGCAGGCACTGATTTTGTACTGAAAAACGAACTTCAGCAGTCTATTGCGCTACAGCAACAGACTCGTGCTATCGACTATGCGGTATTAAGCAAAGAGTTGGTGAAAGATGAAGTGTCAGTGTCAGACGAAGAAGTTCAGAACTATTACGACTTGAATCAAACTCAGTTCCAAGCTCCAGAATTGGTGGCGGTTAACTATATCGAGCTAAAAGCTGAAGATTTAGCGCCTGCAGAACCTGTGACTGAAGAAGCGTTAAAAACGTATTACGAAGAGCAAAAAAACCAATATCTTGAACCTGAAAGACGCCGCGTGTCACACATTCTTGTTGATGCAAGTGAAGATGCTGAAGCTGCTAAACAAAAAGCAGATGAAATTCTGGCTGAATTGAATAATGGTGCTGATTTTGCCGTTGTTGCAGAAGAAAAATCTGACGACGTGGTGAGCGCTGAGCTTGGCGGTGATCTAGATTGGATTGAAAGAGACATGATGGATCCGGCGTTTGAAGATGCAGCATTTGCGCTTGCCGCGATAGGTGATGTATCTGAAGTAGTTGAATCTGAGTTTGGTTTTCACATTATCAAGCTAACAGACATTCAGCGCCAACAGGCACAATCTTTCGAAGACGTAAAAGACGACCTTCGTGCAGAGCTTGAAAAAGCAGCCAAGATCGATGCCTTCTATCAAAAGCAAACCCGTGTAGCTGAACTTGCTTTTGAAATGGCCGACTCGCTACAAGACGCTGCTGAAGCCGCTGGCGTTGAGATCAAATCAACTGAACTGGTAAGTCGTAACGCGCTTCCTGAGCCACTGAATTCACCAGCGATAAGCAATACTATCTTTACGCCAGAGCTGCTAGAAGACCGCGTAAACTCAGAAGTGTTAGAAGTTGCACCAGAGCATATCGTGGTGGTTCGCGTTGCTGAGCATAAAGCGGCAGCGACTAAGCCTCTTGAGGAAGTCAGCGCGCAGATCAAAACGCAGTTGAGCAATGAAAAAGCCTCGACATTAATTGCAGAGAAAGCACAGTCACTATTTGAGCAACTACAAGGTGGTTCTACTTTAACTGAGATTGCCAAAGCACAAAGTATCGAAGTGAAGAGCGTGTCTGAGCTTAAGCGTCGTAGCTACGACGTACCACCAGCTATTGCAGCTGAAGCATTTAAATTGCCTCAGCCGGGTGTGGCAGAAACAGAATCTGCACTTGTAGAGCTTGGTAATGGCGATTCGGCATTTGTGGTGCTGAAGTCAGTCACCACGCCTGAAGTTGATGGCAAGGTTGATGCGCAGCAGAAGCAGTCAATCACCGCTTCTTACGCAAACAAAAACTATCTTGAGCTACTAGCAGCACTTGAAGCTAAGTCTGAAGTAAAAAGACCACAGCTTCAGGTCGCAGAGCAGCAATAATCATTTTTAGATAGCAGAAAGGCGCCAACACGGCGCCTTTTTTATTCCTTGTGACTACTTAAGCACAGGGATTGGTATTATTGAATATGTTCAAGTACGGTGCTTGCAACCGCTTGTGAAGACTGATAATTCTGCCCCGTCACTATGCGGCTATCTACCTTGATAAAAGACGCATTCCGCTCCCCATACTCAAAACTCCCTCCCAGCTCTTCCACTTTAGGCTGAATTTGAAAAGGAAAATGCTTGAAATAGGCTCTATCTGGATTTTCAAATGCGGTAGGGTAACCGGTAATTTGCTTTCCTTTGATGAGATACTCGCCATTTTTCAAGCGCAAATTAACGATACCTGCTGTGCCGTGGCATACTGCGGCAACAACACCATGGTTTTGTTCATATATATGCATAGCTATATGTTGTAGAGTAGGGTTTTCCGCTACTTCGTACATGGCATTGCTGCCGCCAACATAATAGATTGCCGCATATTGGCTAGGGTCGACTTCAGCTGGGCGCATTGTGTTGCTGAGTGCATACATATAGTCAGGTTGGTAAAGGTACTTTTTATGTTCACCGTTTGAAGTATTTATATAGCTCAGGTTTAAAGCGCCACCTTGTGTGCTGACGAAATCAACAATTAGTCCAGCTTGGGTAAATACGTCATAGGCACTGAGTAGTTCTTCGAAGCTCGTGCCAGCTGGCAGCTGACTATCGCCGTGAAAGGCCTTGCTTGATGCGACAATGAGCACTCGGCGACCTAAGTTCGTTACTTGCTGGGAAGTTAGAGTGGTTTGCTGCGCAGATTTACTGATGATTTGCCATGTGCCAGCTATTTTCTTTAGGAGTAGGTGGTCGATGTACTGTACGTTTGACTTCAATATATCAATACGGATTTTGGCCTGTGCAAGGTGGTCATTCACGCTGATATTTAGAATTTTGGCGCGCCTGCCAGTGTCTTTTTTCGAGCCTTTATACCAACTCAAATACTCTTTCAACGGGACTTGCCACATCGCTTGGTCTGACTTTTCTAAAATAAGCATCGCGTCGGGATGAAACGCTTTTCTTATCACTTCAGGCTGGTTATTGGCGGTGCCACTGATGTAGTGGTTTAATGTAGCGGTAATTTTAGCGGTCTCATCCTCAAAAGCGACAGCGCTGCTGGTTTGGATAAGTAGCAAAAATAACAATGGTACTAGTTTTGATAGGGTCATAAGTTTCTCCTGTAATGACTCAGAAGAAACATAAACTTATTTAATTAAAGCAGTCACCTAGAGTATATTTTAGGAGTCTGAGAGTATGTTTTCGGAGTGCTTAAAGTTATTTGGAGAGTACCCTGTGAGCTTCTTAAATGCGGCAAAAAATGTGGATGCAGAATTAAAACCACACTCCAGTGCAAGGTGTTCCAGCGGCATGTTGGTGCTCGAAAGCAAGTGTTTCGCATATTCAACTCTCAAGCCATTGAGATATTGTTTAAAGTTACAATGATAGTGGCGATTTACTATTTGCGATAATTTGTTGTGGCTCGTGCCTAATCGTTTGCCTAATCGTTTGGCTAATCGGGGTAGCGTTAAATCCGGCTCAGTAAATAGCTTGCTTTCTGACATTAGCGACTCCAGTTTGGCTATGAGCTGATTGTACTCATCGTCGCTTATGTGCGTATTGGCATATTTCTTTTCATTAGCAGTTGGTTTTCGTAGTAATTTGGGTGCGAAAAGGATACTTAAATAGAGCACAAAGCTGAAGGTGAGTGCTCCTGTGATGTAAGAAGTGAATGACGAAAAGAAATACGCGGCCCAAATGAGCCAGCAACCGCAGATAACAACCATAGATAGATGAAACTCGGCGTTGTTATTGGCGCTTTTGGCCGTAGCTAGACGATAAAAAGTATAAGAACTTATCAGTAAATAACCTAGCCAAAAATAGGATGTGCCTTTGTAACCCCACGTTTGCCAAATTTCAGGGTGAAGCTGATAGGGCATGAATATACCAAATCCAATAATAAAACCGCTTAATGCCAAAAAGTGTATTGTTAGATAACGATTTTTGGTTTTACTGTAGCTTGCGAGTACAAAGTTGAGCAGGCAGGGACCAAGCAAAAAGTAGGCACTCAAACCTATTTGCAGGATCGTTTTATCCAGCTCTGGGTTAAAGTAAAAAAGGACTGATTTACCAATTCGAATACAAAGTAAAATGAGGAGCACCGACACCCAGCGCAGTGCTTTTGCCTCCTGAAATTTTACTAGCAGTAGGGCGCTGAGAATAAAGCCGTTAAATACTCCAACTAGTGAGAAGAAAAATAACAGATGGGCACTAAAATCCATTTCTCATTCCCTCGCGAAATTAAGCTGACAGCAGCTTCTGCATGGTTTTAGATTTTGGCGTATTGAACACACACTCCGTTTCGCCATATTCGACAACTTTGCCGCGATTTAATACCAAAATTTCATCACTCATATGGCGAACCAAACTCAAATGATGTGTGATAAGCACATACGCAAGTCCCGTTGCTGCTTGTAGCTCTAGCAGCAGATTTACGGTTTGTGCACGTACGGATGGGTCTAATGATGACAGCGCTTCATCTAGTACCAGCACTTTAGGGTCTAAAATAAGGGCTCTCGCTAAGGCAACCCGCTGTAATTGTCCGCCACTAAACATATGAGGATAATAGTCTATGTGTTCGCCAAGTAGCCCGACTCGGCCGAGTGTGATGCGGATTTTCTTATAACGCTGCTCTTCGGTGAGTTCAGTATTATATTGTAGACAATCATCAAGCATATCCCCAATGGTGAGACCCGGGTTGAGCGAGCGAGTTGGGTCTTGAAAGATAAGGCGAATAGTACGGCAGTCATGATTGCGAATACCAGCGTCTTCTACAATTTGGCCGTTTAGTAAGATTTGTCCTGAGTCTGCCATGTCGGCACCGGCAAGTACTTTGGCGAGCGTACTTTTACCAGAGCCAGTCTCGCCTATGATCGCGAGGGTTTGTCCGGGAGCAAGCGCAAACGACACATCTCTGAGTACCTGCAACGAGCGGCGTCTGAACAGTCCTTGACGAGAAGTGTAGGACTTGTTTAAAGACTGTACTTTTAAGACGGGTTGCATTTTTGCTTCACCTTAATTAACGGAAAGTGGCAAGCGTAACTATGACCATGCGAGCGACTTTGCCTTGGCGTGACGACACATTCTTTTTGCGCTTGAGGGCATCTCGGGCCCAAGCGGCATCCTATGGGTAAATGCTGTAATGGGGGAATAGTGCCTTTCAAGGCATAAAATGCTTCTTTGTGACCGAGTCCTTGACCAAAGTCAGGTAAACTCTTAACCAGCGCCTGGGTGTAGGGATGCAATGGCTGTTTAAAAATAGCCTGAGTAGGGCCTGCTTCAACCATCTGTCCGCAGTAGAGCACATGCATTGCATGGGACCAGTCGGAGATCTCTTCCAGCTCATGCGAAATCATTAATATCGACATGTTTTTAAGTTGGTTTAATGCCTTGAGCAATCGAAATACTTGCGCGCGGGCGGTGCTCTCAAGTGCAGTGGTTGGCTCATCGGCAATAAGTAGTTTAGGGCTTCTGGCGATGGCCATCGCAATCATGATTTTTTGGCACATTCCCTCAGAAAGCTCATGTGGGTAACTGCTGCAGATCTTTTTATCGTCTCGGATCCCAGCTTTGTGCAATAGTGCTCGAACCTTTTCTTTTCGTGCTTTTCTACGACCAAAAAAGCCACCTTTTAAGACGCTATCGGGAATAGACTCCGCGACTTGGTCGAAAATAGTGGCGGTCGGGTCAAGGCTTCGACTTGGCTCTTGGTAAATCATCGCAATGTCTTGGCTGACTAGCTTTCTGCGCTTTTCTGAAGATAAACGCATCAGGTCAACACCACGCCAGTGCATGCGATCTGCGGTTACTGTCCAGCGCTGATTGAGCACCCCCACAATGGCCTTGGCGATTAGACTTTTACCAGAGCCAGACTCACCGACAAGCGCATGCACTTCGCCTTCTTTAAGGCTAAGGTTGACCTTATCAACCGCGCGAATAACACCGTCTTCGGTACGTAGTTCAATGGTGAGGTTCTTAATGTCTAGTAATTGCATTAATCTGCCTTACGTTGTTTCAGCGCTTCACGCAGTCCATCGCCAACTAAGTTGGTAGACAGTACTGCCAAAAAGAGCAATACACCTGGGAGGCCTACAGTCCAAGGCGCGAGATAAATTAAACTTAAGTTTTCTTGTAAGATAGCACCCCATTCGGTAGATGGAGGCTGCGCACCGAGCTTTAAGAAACCAAGTGCGGCAATATCCAAAATAGCAGTCGACAGCGCCATGGTGAAGATAACCACGATATGCTCGTAAATGTTAGGCAATATGCCACGGACGAGCAATTTCCAGCGTGTTGCACCATCAAGCTTAAAGGCAATGATATAGTCTTTACTCAGCTCAGTGACCACTAAGTTTCTAATCGAGTGGATGTATTGTGGCAATAGCGCGAAGATGATCGCCCACACCGTATTCATCAAACCTGGCCCCAGTATAGCAATGATGATAATGGCCAGCAGTAACGAAGGAATGGCGAGCGTAATATCCAATAAATGATTAAGAAAGCTAGATTTCAAGCCTCGGCTGGCGCCAGCAAGCGTACCAAGTACGACGCCGAGTGCCGTGGTAACCAAGGCCGCAATGATAGATAAACCAAACGTGTATGTTGCTCCGTTCATTAAGCGCGACAAGATGTCTCGCCCCAAATCATCTGTACCAAGTATAAAGCGCACATCGCCATCATCATGCCAAGAAGGTGGCAGTAACAGGGCATCAGCATGCTGCTGGTTAACACCATAGGGCGCGATCAGCGGAGCTGTTAACGCCAATACCGTTAAGGCAACAAACAGCCACAAACCCACTAGCGCAACGTGATTTGAGCGGAATTTACGCCATAACCTAAATAAAGGTGAGCGATTAGACTCTTCGGTAAATAGATTAAACTTTGCCATGAGCCTGATTCCTTGCGAGCGGGTCGAGTATCGAGTGAATAAAATCAGACAACATGTTGGCAATGATAACGAAGAAAGACACCGCGAGCAGTCCCCCTTGAATAGCTGGGAAATCACGTTGATAGATGCTTTCAATCAACCATCGACCGATCCCTGGCCAAGAGAATATCACCTCAGTGATCATCGCAAGTGTGATGAGCGTGCTAAATTGGAGACCAATTTGTTTTATCACTGGTAGCAGCGCATTTCTCAGCGCGTGGTGAATGATAAGCTGGCTGCGATTAAGGCCTTTTGCTCTAGCCGTTTTAATATAGTTCTGGTCGAGGACTTCGAGCATAGAATCGCGAGTAAAGCGGATCAAAACTGTCGTTGGGTACATAGCCAGCACAACGGTTGGTAGCGCTAAATGATGAAGTGCATCCCAAAATGCGGCACCGCCATAGGGGAAACCTTCAAGGTAAATATCAATCAGAATAAAATGAGTAACGGGCTGTATTTCATAAAGTAAGCCAATTCTACCGGACATGGGAAAAAGCCCTAGACCCAGACAAAATGCCATAATGAGCAGCAGGGCTAACCAAAAAACTGGAATGGAAAATCCCATCAAGCTTAATGAGTTAATGAGCTTATCTGGCCACTTTTTATGATAAGCGCTGGCTATTACTCCACTTGGTACGCCAATCACGACAGCAACCGTCAAAGCATATAAACACAGCTCAAGCGTTGCTGGAAATAGATGTTTCACATGAGAAAGCACGGGCTGGCCCGATGATAAGGATAAACCCCAGTCGCCTTCAAACATACGAGCCATAAACGCGCCATATTGCACAAAGATATTTTCTTCAATACGGTATTTTTCAACTAGCGCCTGCGTTTGGGCATAACTTGAGTTGACTTCCCCACTGAAGTTAGTGATCAACTCGCCAGGAAACAGATAATTGAGGGCGAAAGTAAAAATCGTTAGGGTAAACAACATAAAGCAAAGCAAGCTCAGTCGTCGATAAGCATATTTTGCGAACATGTTAGTCTCTCCTTGCCTCAGCGAGCGAAATACCACCAAATGGACGTAGTGAGACGCCCTTGATATCAGAGCTAGTTGCTTGGAACCTTAGCCCGTGCGCAATTGGAACGAGAGGCAGCTGCTCAATGACCATTTTTTGTGCTTGCTGATAATAGTATTTTCTTTCTTCCATATCGTTGGTGTCTAACGCTTGGGTGAGCAATAAGTCAAACTCCGGATTACACCAGTTGGAAGGGTTTTTGCCACTAAATGTCGCAGTGCAGCTCAGTAATGGGCTGAAGAAATTGTCTGGATCAGGCGTATCTGCTGCCCAGCCTAGTAACACGCTATCGTGCTCATGGCGGCCAACGCGTTCTATAAAGGTATTCCATTCGTACTCAACGATCCTGGCATTAACGCCAATATCACGTAAATCACGTTGAATAAGCTCTGCCATTTTCCGCGCGTTAGGATTGTAAATTCGCGACACCGGCATGGCCCATAAGGTCATGGAAAAACCATCCTCAAGACCCGCTTGTTTCAAATACTCTTTGGCTTTTTCAGGGTCATATGTTGGCATTTTTTGTTGCGCTTCAAATGCCCATGAAGAAGGGGGAAGCATTGAGCGGGCTAAAATCCCATTGTTGTAAAATACCGCTTGCATGATTTTTTCAAAATCTATGCTGTGCGCAAGCGCTTTGCGGACTAGCGGATTATCAAATGGTGGTTTTTCGGTGTTGAATGCCCAGTAACCTATATTCAGATTTGCAGCCTTTTCAACCTCTATGTCTTTTCTTTGCTCAAGCACGGTGAGCTGGGTAGCACTGGGGTGCGCCGTAATATCACATTCTTTAGTTAGCATTTTCGCGATGCGGCTAGTGCCATTGGTGGTGATATCGTAGACCAATTGTTCCATGTATACCGGGTGTTTCCAGTAATGCTCATGGCGATAATATCGGATCAGGTTATCACGTAAAAATTCACGGTACTTATACGGACCTGTGCCGACGGGCTTTTGATCAAAATCTTGCTTATGTTCAAGCTCTATAAGCTTATCGGCATATTCTTTAGAAAGAATGACGGCGAAGTCAGTGGCGATATTGGATAAAAAGCTACTTTCCGCGTTGAACAGATCAAAGCGAACGGTATGTTCATCCACTTTTTTTACTTGGCGGATCAGTTGGTCGAGTCCAATACTTTGAAAATAAGGATAATTTGCATCACCAACAAAGTGGTACGGATTGTAAACATCAAATAAACGGTTAAATGAGAATACCACATCATCGGCATTCATTTTTCTTGTAGGGGTGAAATAGAGGGTATCGTGAAATTGAACATCATCCCTCAGGGTAAAAGTGAAAGATTTACCGTCTTCGCTGACCTGCCAAGACGTTGCCAACTCTGGTAAGAATTCGCCGCTTTCAGGATCAATACTGATCAAGGTGTCATAAAGCTGATTGGCAATAATATCAATCGTAGACCCTGTTGTGGTCACTTGTGGATTAAATGACACAGGGTTCGCCTCTGCACAATATACTAAGCCTTGTGACTTATCATTCACTTTATTTGGCGCCTGATCTGTACAGCCAAATAAAGCGGTACACAGCACACCAAAAAACAATTTACGCACCACTATGCCTCTTGTTTTTGGTTTTGGTCCAGTAGGTTGTATTTTTTCAAATAACCTCTTAGTTGATGATACGTCAAACCAAGGTTTTGTGCAGTTTTCTTTTGATTAAATTGACTAAATTCAAGTGCTTTTTGCAGCATTGTGATTTCATAGTCGTTGGAAAGCGATTTTAAATCACAAGGGAAGTCGAATTCGAGGGTTGGATCTACCCGCTGTTCGTTACTCGGTTGCGCAGCAGGCAAAGGCTCAACTTTATGAGTGGTTGAAGTTGTTGGCTGGGCATTTGGCGCTTTGATCCGTTGACTCGGCCTAAATGGGCTAGCAAAGGGGTCAAACACAATATCATGAACCGGAATTTGGTCATTGCCATGACGATATAAACTACGCTCCACCACATTTTTGAGCTCTCGTACATTACCGGGCCACGGGTAATCAAGCAGTTTCTCGATGGCTTTACGGGTAAAGCCGCTAAATAACTCCCATCCTAAATCCCGAGCCATATTTATCGCAAAATGTTCGGCCAATAATAAGATGTCTTCTTTTCTCGCTCTTAATGGCGGTAAGGTGATGACATCAAATGCGAGGCGGTCCAATAAGTCGTGTCTGAACTCTCCAGCATCGGCAAGAGAGGGAAGATCTTCATTGGTAGCGCATACCAGTCGAGTATCTACTTTTACAGTTTGCTTGCCGCCAACTCGCTCGAACTCGCCGTATTCAATTACACGCAAGAGCTTTTCTTGCACCATTGCAGAAGTATTGGCTAACTCATCCAAAAACAGTGTGCCACTGTTAGCGCGTTCAAATCGACCTTCATGGCGCTTGCTTGCACCAGTAAAGGCACCGCTCTCATGACCAAATAACTCACTCTCTAAGAGGTTTTCGTTTAGGGCTGCGCAGTTAAGTTTGACGTATTCCTGATCCCACCGCTCTGAGAGATAATGCAAACGTGCCGCAATTAACTCTTTACCTGTGCCACGTTCGCCAATAATAAGCACGGGCTTTTCTAAAGGAGCGAGCTGTGAAACCTTGTCTAGCACAGCTAAAAAGCTGTCAGATTGGCCTAATAAATTATCCTGTTGGCGAAAACGGCTCATATTGCCTAACTCTTAGTGGTTTTTACTAATAACTAGTGTATTTCAAAAAAAGGGATAACTAAAGGCTTTTTGAAAATAAAATAACCTTATGATTTTATTGTGTTTTTAATTTTGTTAAAGTTGGCAAGCTATTTGATACATAGAAGTAAGCAATTTAGCTATTAACCAAAGAGGTAACCACTATGGGAATTTTTTCTCGTTTTGCAGACATAGTGAATTCTAATATCAATGCTATTTTGGATAAAGCCGAAGATCCAGAAAAAATGGTTCGCCTAATTATCCAAGAAATGGAAGATACACTAGTCGAAGTAAGATCGACCTCAGCAAAAACACTCGCTGAGAAAAAGGAGTTAACACGCCGTCTAGATCAGCTAAAAGCACAGGTAGATGATTGGCAAACCAAAGCAGAGCTTGCACTAAGTAAAGAACGTGAAGATTTAGCACGTGCTGCTTTACTTGAAAAGCAAAAGTCTGCGGAGGATGTTGCAGCCCTTGAAAAAGAGCTAGAGCATGTAGACACGCACATTGAAAAGCTGCAGCAAGAAGTCAGTACATTACAAGATAAACTGGCCGACGCAAAAGCGCGCCAAAAAGCGATTGTACTACGCCAGCGCTCAGCAGAATCTCGTTTAGAGGTGAAAAAGGCACTAGACAGCAGTAAAGTAGATGATGCCCTAAATCGCTTTGAGCGTTATGAGAGCAAAATCGATGGCCTAGAGTCACAAATCGAATCTTACGATCTAGGTAAGAAATCTTTAGCGGATGAGATTGCTGATCTGCAAAAGAACGAAAAGATTGACGATGAGCTTGAACAGCTGAAAAAGAAAATGGCTGAAAAGTGAAAATAGTCGCACCTACTGTCAGGGTAGGTGCTAACCAACTACAATAATAACAGCTAGGTTGAAGGCAGGAGAAGATTATGTTTGACGCAGAAGTTTTGATGGCTCCGTTGATTATTTTTATGGTCATCGTGGCACCACTTTGGTTAATTTTGCACTACCGTAGCAAAAAGCAAGTAAGCCAAGGGTTAAGTGAACACGAGCATCGTCAGCTTATCGAATTAGCCAGCAAGGCAGAAAAAATGGCAGATCGTGTTGAAACGTTAGAAGCTTTACTTGATCAAGAGTCACCACAATGGAGGCGCAAGTTATGAGTAGACTAAAGCGAGAGCTATATCGTGACCCAAGTCGCGGCAAGGTAGCCGGAGTATGCGCAGGTCTTAGCGATTATTTCAACATGGAGTTATGGCTTGTTAGGATCTTATTCATCACGGCCGTGCTATTATCAGGTGGTCCATTATTTATCGTCGTGTATGTGGCATGCTGGTTTATTTTAGATAAACGTGAAGTGACACCAAACCGTTCGCCTGATGCAAAAGATGAAGATAAAGTATCGGTGAAGTTTAAGGTGTGGCAAAAAGGCGAGCCGCCAAGACAGGCACTTTACGACCTAAAAGACAGATTATCACGACTTGATGGTCGCATTCAGAACATGGAACGCTACGTAACTTCCCCTGAATTTACGGTTAGCAGAGAAATTGACAAGCTATAAGGCGGTATTGGCCGCCTTGGCATTTTCTTGAGGGGCACTTTTCTACTTATGACTACGTCACGTTTTCGAACCCCATCTTCCTTAGATAAGTTAAAACAACAAGCCAAAAAAACGCTCCACCGCTCTTTTGATAAGCATATCAAGCTTGCCGTAACCGGGTTTAGTGGCAGCGGAAAAACCGCATTTATCACGGCTCTTATCAAGCATCTGACTACTCAAACGAGCACCGACAACTTACCGTTTTTAGATGTCGTGAGTGAAGGTCGTCTTGTTGCGTGTCGCCCTGAGCCCCAGAAGGCGCTGGCGGTACCAACTTTTGACTATCAACAAGCAATAACTTGTTTGTTGGAAGAGCCGCCAACATGGCCTGCGTCGACCAAACGTATCAATACCTTAACCCTAGCGTTTAGGTATCATAGTGAACGTGGACTCAAACAGCACTTAGCGCAAACCCATACACTATACCTTGAACTATATGATTATCCAGGTGAATGGTTAATGGACTTACCGCTACTTAAAATGACTTTTCCCGAGTGGTGTGAACAGCAATTTGCATTATTAAATAAGCCAAAATATCAGCCATTTGCACAAACGTTTTTACAGCTCCTCGAGCAGTTTGATGGGACGGAAGCGGTGGATGAAAGTAAGCTGAAAATGCTTGCACAAAGTTACCATGCGCTTTTAGCGCAGCTGCAGCGGGACACTCGTTTATCTAACTTGCAACCTGGCCGAGCGTTGATCCCGGGTGACCTTGAGGGAGCGCCAATATTGCTGTTTTTCCCGGTACAAGTTCACCCAAACGACATTACTGAGCATTCACAATATCAACAGCTTGTGGAGCGTTTTGAAGCCTATAAAAAGCAAGTAATCGCGCCATTTTACAAAGATTACTTTTGCCAGTTTGACCGCCAAGTCGTGTTAGTTGATCTATTGGGTAGCTTAAGTGATGGCTACGACACACTGAAAGAGCAAGAAGTTGCGTTAAAGCAGATCCTCGCCATGTTTTCTCATGGTAAAAGTGGCTTTTTGTCTCGTTTATTTAACCCAAAAATAGATAAGGTGCTATTTGCCGCCAACAAATGTGATGGCGTCTTGAACGAGCAGCAGACCAATTTGACAAGGTTGTTAAATGAAATGCTGGTGGACAGTGCCAATGAGCTGCGCTTCAACGGGGTCACTGTGGATACGATGTCTCTTTCTTCGGTGAGAAGTGTTGAGTCAAGGGCGGTGAAAGAGGAGATGCAACATGTGCAATGTATCTACGGCAAGCCAGTCGGCGAGCAGCAGTTTATTAATTATGTGCCACCAAACCCGCCTGATCACGTTCCAAAAGCGCAGGCTTGGCCCCAAAATGGATTTGAGTTTTTAGCGTTTGAGCCGCTACCTGCGAGGCAAGGAAACTTATCGCATATCAGGCTTGATCATGCTTTGCAGTTCTTAATTGGAGATAAATTAAGATGACAGATCAGACAAAATCTTACCAAGGTTCGGGTAGGCGCTTAAACATCGACGCTGAAAGCCAAAATGAGTCTCAACATTTGGGTGGTGAAGGCAAAGTTCTCGGCAATGAGCTGGTTGTGAGTGAAAGCCTTGATACTGTGCCAGAACCCGAGTTACCGAAAATTGAACGTATTTACGAATCGCCTTGGCGATTTGGGTTTAAGCAGTGCTTTTTGCTTGCGCTATTAATACTTATCATTGTGGAAGCAGCACTGACCTTGATAGAGAGCTATGAGCAAAATATTCTGCTGTTTAGTCTATACACCACCGTGTTGTCTCTTGGTTTATTGGCGCTATTTAAATTCTTATTTTCAGAAGTCATCGCACTTAGCAAGCTTAAACAACATCAGCAAATTAAGCATGATGCCCAGCGCTTATTACAGAGTGACCAAATTGGCGAGGCGCGAGCTTGGCTTGCACCACTATTAAAAGCGCATCCAGAGCAAAAGGTTGCCGCATTTGAAGAGGCATTACAGCCTCACCACACAGACAAAGAAGTCATCACTTTATATGAAAAAACCTTGCTCCGAGGCCAAGATGCTGAAGCTAAAAAGCTAATTCAAGAGCATGCGACAACATCGGCGCTCTTAGTTGCTTTAAGTCCACTTGCACTTGTGGATATGCTGGCGGTGCTTTGGCGCGGAGTCGTGCTGGTAGAAAAGATCAGCAAACATTATGGTATTCGATTAGCGTATCGCAGCCGCATCACCTTATATAAAATGTTGTTGAAGCAAATGGTATTTGTTGGCGCAAGTGAACTGGTAAGCGACCTTGCTGCGACCAGTGTGGGGGCTGAATTACTTGGCAAGCTTTCTACCCGTTCGGCACAGGGCCTAAGTGCCGGGATATTCACAGCCCGTTTGGGCTACAAGGCGATGGAACTTTGTCGACCATTGCCACGTTTGGAGCACAAACAAAGCCTTTTGAAAAGTGCGATTAGCTCAGTCGTTGATGTGCTACTAAGGCGTAGCAAAAAAGATTAAACGGCAACAATTTTATACACCTCTTTAAGTAAAACAGGCTAGTCACAACAAGTGAACTAGCCGTCTCCCCATCTGGCATGCTTGTCTATTTTTCTAAACTGCCCTACATATTGGTTATTACACAAAAACGACGCTAATCAATTCACTACCATGTTTATTTGGTTGGCAATAATAAAATCAGCAGGCAAGTATGAAAAAATTAAGAGATGACAGTCAGTGTATTCACGGACCCAATCATTTTGACGACCCACATGGGGCGTTAACCGCTCCTTTGTATCAAACTTCAACATTCCACTTTAAAGACGCAGCGCAAGGAGCCGCACGGTTCGCCGGTGAAGAGCCCGGCTATATCTATACTCGCTTAGGCAACCCCACGACGCGAGAGCTAGAAGAAAAAGTAGCCCGACTTGAGGGAATGGAAGATGCTGCGGCGACCGCCACTGGTATGGGGGCCGTGTCTGCATCGGTGCTGAGCTTTTTACAGCAAGGCGACCATATGATTGCATCAAGCGCATTGTATGGCTGTAGCTTCGCACTATTTGCGCATATGTTGCCTAAATTCGGTATTGAGGTGTCATTTGTTGACTTAACCGATGAGCAAGCGTTACGTGATGCGGTACAGGAAAATACAAAACTATTGTTTGCCGAAACGCCGATCAACCCCAACATGACGGTATTAGATCTGAAAATGTTAGGGGAGATCGCTAAACAGCACGAGCTCTTGTTTGTCGTTGACAATACCTTTATGACGCCGCTTTTACAAAAGCCTGTGAATTATGGTGCTGATCTTATTGTGCATAGTGCAACCAAGTACCTAAATGGTCATGGGGATGTGGTAGCAGGGCTCGTGTGCGGTTCAAAAGAGCACATAGAACTTATCAAATTAACCGTGTTAAAAGACATTGGCGCTACAATCAGTCCGCATGATGCTTGGTTAATCAATCGAGGGTTGAAAACCTTAGCTTTGCGTGTACAACGCCACTGTCAAAGCGCACAAACGGTAGCAGAGTTCCTAGAAGCGCACCCTAAAGTGAATAAAGTCTACTACCCTGGTTTACCTTCGCATCCTGGTTACCAATTTCTTGGTGAACAAATGAAAGGAGCTGGTGGGGTAATTGCTTTTGAAATCAACGGCTCGCTAGAGCAGGGTGAACAATTTATCAATGCGACTGAGCTGTGTACGTTAGCGGTAAGTCTAGGTGACCCAGAAACGCTCATTCAACATCCAGCATCAATGACACACTCCCCGTATACACAAGAGGAAAGGTTAGCTGCGGGAATTTCTGATGGACTAATTCGGATTTCAGTGGGGCTTGAAGACGTAGAAGACATTATTGACGATCTTAAGCAGGCGTTTGATAAAATATAGCTGTAAGTTAATTTTTACAAAGGGGCTGGGTTTAGCCCTTTTTTATTAAGTGTGTAATTTTAACTTTACAGGTGTGTATTTTATAGTTTACGAAAGTGCTTGTTGTGCGAAATGTGATAAACGTGCTCACTATTAAACTTTCCTTCACTTTTACTTAGTATCAAAGTCACAAGTTGAAGCGCTCCGAACCATCAACAGGACGGCAATTGAAATTGCAAGATCATAAACTCGGGGTGAAGTAAGTGAGAATGTAAAATGGCTAAAGCAAGTAAATATGTATCTAAGCAGCCAGATGAAAATGGCGTTATTGCTTGGACAGATGAAGAGAATCAAATTTGGTCGGAGTTAGTTGCACGTCAGCTAGCGTGTATCGAAGGCAAAGCCTGTGATGAATATTTGGCGGGCCTTGAGAAAATTAACTTACCAAAAGACCGCATTCCACAACTAAGTGAGTTAAACGAAGCACTGGCGAGAGAAACGGGTTGGCAGGTAGCACCAGTGCCGGCACTGATTGATTTTGACGAGTTCTTTCGATTACTTGCCAACAAACAGTTTCCTGTAGCGACCTTTATTCGCTCAAGAGAAGAATTTGATTACTTGCAAGAACCAGATATCTTCCATGAGATTTTTGGCCATTGTGCAATGCTAACGAATCCAGCATTCGCCGAGTTTACACACAAGTATGGTCAGCTAGGCTATGCCGCTGAGAAGAAAGATCGCGTATACCTTGCACGCTTATACTGGTTTACCGTCGAATTCGGTTTGATGCAAACCGAGCAAGGTCTACGTATCTATGGTGGCGGTGTGCTATCAAGCCCAGGTGAGACTCAATATGTTTACTCCGACAAACCAGAAATTAATCCGCTTAAAGTGTTAGATGTGTTACGTACACCTTATCGCATCGACATTATGCAACCTGTTTACTATACAATTAACTCAATCAACGACTTATTTGAGATCTCTAAAATGGATATCATGTCGCTGGTTGAACAAGCAAAAGAGCTAGGGTTATTTGAACCTAAGTTTCCGCCAAAAGAAAAACTAGCAAGTTAAGGAATTATCAATGTCTGATTTAAGTGCACAAAAATGTGAAGCGTGTCGTGCGGATGCGCCTAAAGTATCAGATGAAGAACTAGCGGTTCTAATCAAACAGATCCCTGATTGGGTACCTGAAGTACGCGATGGTATTATGCAGCTTGAGCGTGTTTACAAGTTTAAAAACTTTAAACAAGCAATTGCGTTCACAAACAAGGTGGGTGATATGGCTGAAGAAGAAGGCCATCACCCAGGTCTACTTACCGAATGGGGTAAAGTGACGGTAACGTGGTGGAGCCACTCTATTAAAGGTCTTCATAAAAACGATTTTATCTGTGCCGCTAAAACCGACGAAGTATTCGCACAGTAGGTCGACATTTATGTCGACAAATATCGACAAATATCGACAAAAATCGGTAAGTATCGACAAATATTGGTAAGGTAAATATCGATAAATATCGACAACCCCATGTTATGTTTCGACCTACAAAATAAAAACGGCGCTAAACAAGCGCCGTTTTTATTCATCATTTAGGATAAAAGCCAAGAAAAGATTTGTCTTTTCATTTTCCAACCAAATACAACTAGCGTTAGCAGAAATAGATTAATCTATTTCTTATCTCGCCCTTAGGTTACGTAAACGTAGGGCTAATTATGCCATTAGTCCACAAGATAGCGGTTGCAGCAAGAATGATGACTAACAGCACTAGGCCACAAGTCACAACCGAGCTGGCATAAATAAACCCACGCTCTTCAGGAATATGCATAAGAATAGGCACGCCCGTATAAAGCAGGTAAACGGAGTACGCCAGTGCAACCATCCCAACCGATACGACAAACCAAAGCTCAGGATAAAATGCCGCAAAAGCCGACATAAACATTGGTGTTGCCGTGTAAGCTGATAACTCTAGAGTCTGTGTATAGGTAGGTGTTGAGCCAAAAGTGATGGCCATCCAGTGGGCGAGATACGCCAGAATAAAGACGCCTGCAATCAATGCGCAGTACATTGCAACACCAATTAATATTGCTGACTCATGAGTTAAATAGACAGCATCCCCAGTACCAACACTCCAGCCTAAGTAGACCGAAGAATAATACCCCATAATGCTTGGGATCAGCGCAACAAGTGCAATATGTGACAAACTGTAAAACATGCTTTCGTGACGGTTATCAATTGTTTGCCACTCTTCGTGCGGGTGAGCATATAAGCCCCATAGATGATTAAAGATCATAGTTAGCCCCTCAAATATAGGTTTGTACTATTTTTGTACAATTCAATTAAGTTATGAGAGATGAGTTAATTTTTGTCAAGAAAATGTAGTTGAATAGCAATATTACTATTTTCAGAATGATCTAAAACTTCTTGGGGAATAGCCTTGTGGTGCACCTTGCAGCGAGAAGTTATGATAAAATGGCGCAAACACATTAGTCTTTTGTTGTTATGTTAGAAAAGTACACAGATTTACTTGCGCCTATTAACCAATTTTTAGGCTGTGAAACCCCGCAAGCTTGGATTGAAAAAGCAAAACAAAGCGAGCACTTACCATTGTTGCTTATCGATCATATGCATTGTGAGTTAAAAGCGGCACAAAGTGCGGCCTTCTTAATTCGCAAATATGCAATAGATGATGCGTCTGCAAAAACATTGTTAAGTTGGTTGCAACCCTACGAAGATTTTATTTATCGCAGTGTTGGTGATGGCGAGTTTTCAGGCAGTAAAAATGAATTGATCGGTGAGCTAACTGCACGACCTGAATATGCTTACAATCAAGATATTTTGAGTAAGATGGTGAGGCTTATCAAAGAAGAGCTACATCACTTTGAACAGGTGCTAGAAATCATAAGGGCACGTGATATTCCTGTTGAGTACGTACAAGCATCTCGCTATGCGTCTGGAATGATCAAACACATTCGCACTTATGAACCCGCAGCCCTGGTTGATAAACTGATCATTGGTGCTTACATTGAGGCTCGTTCATGTGAACGTTTCGCTAAACTTGCACCACACTTAGATCAAGAAATTGCTAAGTTTTATGTGTCGCTATTGCGCTCAGAAGCCAGACATTACCAAGACTATATTGATTTAGCGCATCAAGTGGCCAACGCAACCGATCCTAAGCGCTGTGACGTAGCTGGGCGCATTCAACTATTTCAGCAAGTGGAAAACGAACTTATCAGCTCACAGGACCTTGATTTCAAGTTCCACTCAGGTGCGCCTATTTAAGCACTAAATTTATTCAAAAGGGTGGCAAAGGAGCTGCTGTTTGCCACTGTCATCAACGACGATATATGAGCTTTGTGAATACCAATCGCCAAGCACAGTGCGTACCTTACCGCCTTGGTATGTGTGCACCTTTGGTCTGTGGGTGTGGCCGTGGATCATATTGTCTACGCCATGTTTTGCGAACATGTCTGCCACTGCTTCTTCGGTGACATCTAGAATCTCGAGGGGCTTGCCTTTTTGGTTTTCAATACTCTTACGTCTTGCATTTGCAGCGACTCTGCGACGATACCAAAGTGGCATAGCAAGCATCAGTCTTGGCCACCACCAACCGCGGCTCTTCTTACGAAACTTTTGATAGGCTTCGTCTTGTGTACACATCTCGTCGCCGTGCAAAATCACCGTTGGTGTGCCGTATAGATCTATCACCGCTTGTTCAGGTAGCAAAGTCATTCGGCATTCGTCAGCAAAGGCTTGTTTGATTAAAAAATCACGGTTACCGTGAATAAAAAAGACTTGAATGCCAAGGTGACTCAAGCTTCGCAGTTTTTGTGCAATACTCAGGGCGTAGGGGTCTTTTTCATCGTCTCCAATCCACACTTCAAAAAAATCACCCAGAATATATAAAGCGTCGACATCGGCGGTCATATGATGGTCGAGAAAAGCGAAAAAAGCGGCGGTGATATCAGTGCGGTGCTCGGTTAAATGCAAGTCGGCGATAAAATAGGTTTTACCCATGGGACCTCAAAACTAATAAGGCCAGCATAAATACTGGCCTTGAATAAAAAGTAGGATATTACTCAGCAACGTATGCTTTTTCGATGATCACATCTTCAAGCGGTACGTCTTGGTGGAAACCAGAAGAACCAGTCGCAACACCTTTAATCTTATTTACTACATCCATGCCCTCAACAACTTCACCGAATACACAGTAACCCCAACCTTGCGATGTTTCGCTAGAGAAGTTAAGGAAGTCATTGTCGTTAACATTGATAAAAAATTGTGCAGTTGCAGAGTGTGGATCTGGCGTACGTGCCATTGCTAGGGTACCCACTTTGTTTGCAACACCGTTGTTTGCTTCGTTTTTGATCGGTGCTTCAACTGGCTTTTGTTCCATACCCGATGCGAATCCGCCACCTTGAACCATAAAGCCGTCGATTACACGGTGGAAAATAGTACCGTTATAAAACTCGCTGTTTACGTAGTTTAGGAAGTTAGCTACCGTTTCAGGCGCTTTGTCAGCGAAAAGATTAATACGGATTTCGCCGTGATTTGTTTCTAAAACAACCATGTTAGTGTCCATCGTGTTGAATGATAAAACCCTATTTTATATCAACTGGGCTTTTGTGAAAAAGCATTCCTTAAAAATCAGCGTAAAAAATCAAAAAATTGCCGTAATTCGTTATTAAAATCTAGAGGCGCTGCTATGCAGGTGGTATGATTAAAAGCACTTTTGTTAAAAAATGAACCGTACTTAGGAAGAAAACTACATGTTGCAGATTTTCAACACACTCACTCGCCAAAAAGCCCCTTTTAAACCGCTCAAAGAAGGCAAGGTTGATATGTACGTGTGTGGTATCACTATCTATGATTTCTGTCATGTAGGACACGCACGCACTTACGTTTCATTTGACGTAATGAACCGTTATTTACGTTATTTAGGTTATGACGTCACGTATGTGCGTAATATTACTGACGTGGATGACAAAATCATTAAACGCGCCGCGGAAAACAAAGAGTCGATTAATGACCTAACCGTTCGCATGACCAAAGCCATGCATGAAGACTTTACTGCGTTGAATATGCTGCCTGCGGATATTGAGCCGACGGTAACAGGGCATATGGACGAAATCATCGAGATGATCGTGCGCTTGATTGAAAAAGGCCATGCTTACGTTGCGAAGGACGGGGATGTATTGTTTGATGTTTCAACGTTTGAGCAATATGGTCAGTTATCTCAACAAGATTTAGAAATGCTACAAGCGGGTGCGCGCGTTGAAGTAGCGCAAGACAAAGATGATCCACTCGACTTTGTATTGTGGAAAAAAGCCAAAGCGGGTGAGCCTGCGTGGCAATCTCCGTGGGGTGAAGGTCGTCCAGGTTGGCACATTGAATGTAGTGCAATGAGTTCAAAGCATTTGGGCGAATTTTTTGATATTCACGGTGGGGGTTCAGATCTGCAATTCCCGCATCATGAAAACGAGATCGCTCAATCTTGCTGCGCAAATAACGGCCGTTATGTGAACACCTGGATCCACACCGGCATGGTACAAGTTAACAAAGAGAAAATGTCTAAGTCTCTTGGCAATTTCTTTACCGTACGTGAAGTGCTAAAAGCCTTTGATAGAGAAACAGTACGCTATTTCTTGATCAATGGTCATTATCGTAGCCAGCTAAACTACTCACAAGAAAACCTTGAACAAGCACGTTCGTCGCTTGAGCGTATTTACACTGCGCTACGTGGCGTTGAGCTAGTGGAAGTCGAACTGAAAGGTAATGCTTACGCTGAACGTTTTGAGACAGCAATGAACGACGACTTCAACACGCCAGAAGCACTGCCAGTGATTTTTGAATTATCAAAAGAAGTGAATCGCTTAAAAGATAGTGACGCAAAAGCTGCTGGTGAGCACGCGTTTATTCTTGTGAAACTCGCGGAAGTCTTAGGTATTGCGCAGCAAGACCCCGAATCTTTCTTACAGGGCGAACAAGACGACGACGAAGTAGCGCAAATCGAAGCATTGATTGAAAAGCGCCGCAGCGCTCGTGAAAATAAAGATTGGGCTGCAGCGGATGAAGCGCGTGATGCGCTAACTGCTTTAGGCGTTGTGTTAGAAGATAGCGCGGGCAAAACAACTTGGCGTAAAGCTTAATTAACCGTAGTTTAGGCTAATGAATAGCCGCTCTAGCTGTCTTGGTGACACAGGGCGCTGGAGTAGGGTTATTAAAAAATTGCGAGATAAGTAGCCTCTAGTATTATGCTGATCTATGTAATCAAATAGGCTGATGTCATTCGAACTATTCTCTTGGGCCTGTTCATCTTTTCTGTTCGATTTTTGTTCTCCTGAGTGTGTATTGATCGCGACACTCGACTTACCGCCTAGTAATCTAGGCAAAAGTTGAGCAACAATGAACAAAGCGGACTCAGGTGAACCCAAAAGACTGCGCTAAATTGGCATTTTTCTGTGTTACCCCACAAGGATGTGGGGTAAGGTAACTTTGTGCTCCTACAAAGTCTTTGTCGCCTGACTCACATGGAATAGCTATGCTACGCAGGCTCTGTCTTGTAAAATACCAATCAAACTGCTGCAAAAACAAACTTGCAGGATAAACAGGCCCTATCACAGCCTTTAACTAAAACTCACTTCTAATATTTTCACAAAGTATTTTATCTTTTTCCTCTACATTCGAGGCGGAGATATTAGCACCCTCGTACAAAGATACTATGTACTTAACTATCGTTAGATAGTTCATATCTATATTGGAAAGAGGACAACCAACTCTTTCATCAGCAGTTAAAGCTTGCGGACTTAGTTGGTTAAATATTTATCAACATACACTTTTTAGACTAATCTCTAATAATAGTATTGGGGATCTCAATATGCTCATCTTTGAAGTTAGAATCGCGGGAAGTTAGATAACTAACCCTAGGATTGGGTAAGGAATGAGTTAACTCATTGTTTTTAAATGTATATTAAATTATTTCCTTATCTAACCAAGGAGTTTTTGAGATGGCAAGGCGAGTTTACGCACCAATAGCTGGCTATTGGAAGTGAATTTAACGCAAGTCTAATGTTGATCACTCTGAGCATTACGAATTAAGGATGTTAGAAGGATTATGCCAGATTACAAAAAAGTGAGCATTTTAGTTATTGATGATGACCTCGTAAGCCGAGAGTTAATTGTCGAATGCTTAAAAATATATGAATTTGAGCAGATTGTCGCTGGAGACAGTGTTGCTATGGCGTATGACTGTCTGGCAAAAAATCGTTTTGATATTGTTCTGATGGATATTGGTCTACCCGATGGGTCAGGGGTCGAAGTACTTACTTCTATACGAGCAAAACACTCTGCTATTTCACTACCTGTTGTCATGATTAGCGGTGATGATGAGACTAACAATGTTGTGAAATGTTTAGAATTAGGAGCTAACGACTTTGTAGCTAAACCTATAAACATTCAGGTACTAATGGCTCGTATTGGTACCATTTTGACTATTAAGAGACTAAAGCAGGATGTTGATGTTGCAAATGAACGCTTCGCGCTTGCAGCAAAAGGAGCACATGATGCTCTGTGGGACTGGTTTATTACCACAGATGAGATTTACCTTTCCGCTAGATGGAAGCAGATATTAGGGCTAGAAGAGGGCGAAGTAGAGCCAGACTTTTCCACATTTGTAACGCGCTTACATGACGATGACATGCTTGGTTTTAAACGAGCCTTGCGTGCACATTTGTCTGGAGTGACAGACTACTTTGAATATGAATGTCGAATGCAAAATAAAAGTGGCGCATTTAGGTGGTTGTTGATGCGCGGTTCCGCTTTACGTTTTGATAATGGTAAGCCCTACCGGATGGCCGGTTCAATAAGTGATATTACTGAACGCAAAGTACTGGATCCACTGACTCAAACTCTAAATACTTCGGCTTTTCTCGATAAGCTTGATATGTACATTCAAGCGAGGAAAAGTAAGCAGCTTACTAGCTTTGCTGTGGTGCTGATTTCTATCGATCGCTATAAATTGATCAGTGACAGTTATGGTCACCACTTTTGCGATCACATGGCCGTTGAAGTTACAAATAGAGTTACGAGTGTACTACAGCCTCAAAGCACTTTAGCCAGAGTAGCAAACGATAAACTAGCGTTTGTTATAGAAAACCCTGCTCCTATAAACGAGGTGTTGCTATGGCTGAATGAGGAAGTATTGGAAACGATGATGGTGCCTTTATTAGCAGGTGAAAAAAAGCTTCATATTAGCTTTTCTGCGTCGTTAGTTTTTGATACGCATGTATATCGATACTCACATGATATTTTGCGTGATGCTGAAATTGCATTAGCGGGTCTAATTCAACAAGATGGTGATAGAGTCCGAGTCTTCAAACCTACGCAACAGGTATCTTTAAAAGACAGAGTAGAGCTAGAGGAAGCGATTCATCATGCCATCGAGCACGATGAATTTGAGCTCTATTATCAACCTAAAATTGATGCCTATGGAACAATTCAAGGAGCAGAAGCTCTAGTAAGGTGGAGAAATCAAAATAACCAATTTATTTCGCCCGCTGATTTTATTCCGATCGCTGAGCAGTCAGGCCTAATCATTGGTCTAGGTAAGTTACTTTTTCGGCAATTATGTTGTTTCTTGGCTAAATGTAATGACGCCGGCTTAACGATCCAAATTGCATTTAATCTCTCTGGGAAACAGTTTTTGGACCCGCGATTATGTGACTTTATGTTTAGTACTATGGATGAATGGAATATTTCGTCGCAGCACATTGAGTTAGAAATAACCGAATCAACAATACTACATGATGTTGAAAGTGCTGTGCTCATTTTAAAAGAGTTTCAAGACCGAGGTATTACCATCTCAATAGATGACTTTGGCACCGGCTATTCTTCACTGGCGTATTTAAAAAGGCTACCTATAGAAAAGCTGAAGATCGACAAATCCTTCGTCGATGATTTACCACACAGTAAAGACGATGTGGCAATCGCTACCGCCATCATCAATATGGCACATGCGTTGAATTTGAAGGTGGTTGCAGAAGGGGTCGAGAATAGCGATCAATTTACTTTTTTGACTCAGCTTGGTGTTGAGATGTATCAGGGCTTTTTGTTTTATAAGCCAATGCCTGAGGCTACATTCCTATCTGTATTGGATGAACAAAGCAAAGGGAACATCAATGAAGCTGGCACATAAACTTACCGTTACATTTTCTTCAATTTTATTGATAGTGGTATTTTCTTCGGTTTTTATCTATCAAAAAACGGTAGATGTAAAAACGATGCGAGAGTACCTTTCTGATCATGTGCTACCAATGGTCAGATCGTTAGGTGTAATAGAAACTGAATTACAAACTTCTCTCGCGTTGCTACGTGGTTATATGCTGTTGGGGAATATAGAGACTGAAAGCAAGTATTTTATCGCAAAAAGAGCTAAGTCTTGGCGGATTATTGATAGGCAAACGGCACGTTTATCTGAAATGAAGTTAAGTGGTCGTATAGCTATTTCACTCGACGAATTGAACGCACAGCTGAAGCAGTTTAGGGAGATCCAATACGAAATCGAGAATATCGCTTGGAGTCGTGAAAATACGCTCTCGAAAGACTTATTTACAAATAGTTTTAAACCCTCTTCTCAAAGCTTACAAGAAAGTCTGTCAACGTTAATTAACACGAATAAAGTGCCGCAACAGGCTTCTATTCAACTCGCTAACCTTCGCTATATTACGACGTTAATTGAAACTCAACTTGGCTATTATCTCTCTGGTGACTTTGATGGTGGCGAGTCAGAGCTTTACAGCAAGCTGAGTGAGTTTAGCAGTGTTATTGACAGTATAGATACTAGCTATCAATCAACGATAAGCAGTTCCGCATCGTGGTTGAATATTCTACGCCTCAAAGATATATATGTGGATAGTGCAAAAAACATAGTGGCGGAAAGAAATAAAAAAAACTGGAACAAAGCGCAATTTATTTTAACGAATCGTGCAATCCCTTTAGTAAATGATATTAATCTAACGGTCGATGAACTCGAACAGATGATGTCTATTCAAGAAGAAGAGCATGTGACAGCTTTATTTGATGCTGAAAATGCCATCCTCAATATTATTTGGGTAACCACCTTGGTTGCAATACTTCTATCTCTTTTTGTTGCACTGGGGTTCTCACGTTTTCTCACCCGCTCTATTGGTGCAATTCAACATAAATCAGAAGAGCTTGCTCAGGGGTTCCTTGATGGTGAACGACTTACTCTATCAAGCAATGACGAATTACATGAATTGTCCACAGCCGTAAATACAGTATCTGATAATCTCAAAGCGATTTTAGCTAAAGCACAACTGATGGCTCAAGGAGAGCTGGATGTGGAGTTTTCGCAAAGAAGCGAGCGAGATTTAATCGCTCAAACGTTGTCGGATATGCGTTTGAGTTTTAAGCAAGTTGAGCAGCAGGCAAACCAGATAGCCAAGCATAATTATAATATTGATATACAGCAGCGAGGACCCAAAGATCGACTCTCATCGGCGTTGCGTGACATGCTTGAGTCATTGCAACGGAGCGAGATGGAGAATAGGGCCCAGAGCTGGATTAAAAATGGCCTAAATCAGCTAAATGTTGAGCTGCGTAGCATCGATAAAACAGCTCTGTTGGCTGAAGCTTCAATACATTATCTTGCGAGATATACAAAAGCATGTGTTGGCGGCATATATCTCGTTGAACAGGATAAGTGCCAGTTGCAAGCTAGCTATGCTTTTGACAATAGGAAGCAGTCGACACATACATTTGAGGTTGGCGAAGGGTTAGTTGGGCAAGTCATGAAAGAAAAGACAATAGTGACCTTTAGCCCTGTACCTGAAGGCTATATTGAGGTCAGTTCTGGCTTAGGTAAAGCTCAGCCAACGGAAATCATTTTTTTGCCATTGTTAATTGAAGAAGATCTAAAAGGTATTATTGAGATTGCATATAGCGAAAAGCAAGATGAGGTCATTCAAGAGTTTCTCGCTCAATCGAGTGAGTCTATTGCTGTTATGCTGAATATTTTGCAAGCGCGGCAAAAGGTGGATGAGCTACTCGAAAAAACGCAAAAGCAGAGCTGTTTATTGGAAGAGCAAACGCAAACACTTCAATCGACCCAAGCGGACTTAGAACGAAAGCAAGATAAATTAGAGCAAAGTAATGTTGATTTAGAGCAGAAAACCGTTGAATTAGAACAGAAAAAGGAAGAGTTAGAGCAGCGAAATCTCAAACTTAACACCTTGAAAGCTGAGCTCGAAGCAAGGGCCGATGAGCTTCAACTTGCGAGCAAATATAAAAGCGAGTTTCTAGCGAATATGTCGCATGAGTTACGTACACCACTTAACAGTTTGTTGTTATTGGCAAAAGGGCTTATGAACAATGAGAGTGGGCAGCTAACAGACGAAGATGTCGAATCTGCAACCATTATTCACCAAAGCGGTAATGACTTACTCAGTTTGATCAATGAAATCTTAGATTTATCAAAAATAGAAGCTGGTAAGTTGGAGATCATTAAAGAGGAATTTTCAGTTAACTTACTGCTTGAAAACATGAAAAGAATGTTTACTCCAGTGGCAAATGGGAAAAATATTCACTTCGAAATTAATGATCATTGCCAAGGAGCGCTTATCAACTCTGATAGAAAGCGTGTAGAGCAAGTTTTGAAAAACTTGTTGAGTAATGCAATTAAGTTTACTAGTGAAGGAAAAGTCACTCTTAGTACCGAGCAAATAACCTTGGAGGATATGGGCGATGCGCTTGAGTTTACAGTAAGAGATACTGGTATAGGGATTAGCACGTCTAAATTGTCATTAATATTTGAGGCTTTTCAGCAAGAAGATGGCTCTACTAGTCGAAAGTTTGGTGGTACTGGTCTGGGGCTGACAATTTCAAGACAGTTGACTGAGTTGCTAGGGGGACTGATATCTGTTGAAAGTGAAGTTGGTAAAGGTAGTACTTTCAAGCTGATATTACCATTTAATGGGAGCGCCAGTAATGTTGATATGCGTTCGTCAAAGCAAACGCATTCATCTGTGTCAGATAATCTAGAAAATATCTCCCGTAAGATAAGCGAGGAATCGACTTCAATGCTAGCTGGTAAGCAAGCTGGTTCTGTCTTAGAGAGTAATGAAGGAATGACTAAAACAGAGCAATCTGTTGAAGCGCCCTCTAAAGCAGAGAAAGTAATACTCGTAATAGAGGATAATGTTCAGTTAGCGAAAATAATTGCACAGATGGTAGCTAAACAAGGCTTTAACTCAGCTCTAGCACACAGTGCGGCGGATGGCTTCAAGTTGGCTGTGTCTATGTTACCTGATGGTATTTTACTGGATGTTGGTCTGCCAGACGAAGATGGCGTTCGTCTGCTAGAAAGGTTAAAGCGTCACCCCGAAACGATGAGAATACCGGTTGAAATCATCACTGGGCTTGAAATAAATGTTGAAAATGTGCTTCAGCTTGGTGCTTTAGGGATAACGAATAAACCATTGAAAGACGACGATATTGAGCGGCTTGCTAATCAGATCTCTGTTGAAAATCAACAGCATGTTATGCAGCTTTTAATGATTGCGTCATTGGTTGAACTGAAACGGTTACAAACGGTGTTTGAACAGCAAAACGTCGCACTTGAATCTTGTCATGATATTACCACTGCTTGTAAGCTATTCAAGGAGATTAAGCCCCATCTAATTTTAATCGACGTAACCAGTATTCGGTCTGAGCAACTGATGAAATTGTTCGATGCCATATTAGAATACGATATCCCACCGAAAGTTTTGTTATACAACGCGCAATCGCCTGAAGTCCTGAGCCAACAACTCAAGGCGTATCAGGGACATTTTGTGGTATCTGAAGATGCACAAGAAGCCCATTTAATTCAATTAACAACATTATTTATGCATCGCTTAGAATCTGAGTTGCCAGAGATGCAAAGGGAGCTGCTGTATCAATATCAACATAATACTAATAGCTTAAAGGGTAAAAAAGTGTTGCTAGTTGATGACGATATGCGCAATACCTTTGCTTTAGCTAAGGTGTTAAACAAAGAGGGAATTGAAGTAAGCAAGGCATGTAATGGCGCAGAAGCGCTAGAGTTAATGACAGAGCAAGAGTTTGACTTGGTGATGATGGACATCATGATGCCCGTGATGGATGGTTATGAAGCTATTGCAAAGATGCGGGAAAACGATAAATGGCAAACAGTACCTATAATAGCCGTTACTGCAAAAGCGATGGCAACTGAGCGAGTTAAATGTATTGATGTGGGTGCGAATGACTTTATCTCAAAACCTGTTGATAGCAAACGCTTAATGTCAGTGTTACATGTTTGGTTGCAATAGAGAGTAAATAGCGTAATGCAAAGTGATGCGTTTTCAATAGATCTTGTAGTACGAGCATTGGAATACAAGAATGGTTATGCACTTGTACGTTACTCTGATGACTTTTTACAACAGCGAATTATTAAAGCTGGAAACGAGTTAGGCGTGTCGCATATCACAGAGTTGATTCCAAAAATCTTATCTGGTGAAAAGGAGTGTAGTGATGTGCTCGCCGAAGTAACGATCAACGTTACTAGCATGTTTCGGGCACCGCATGTATTCAAATATCTTCGGGCTTTACTCTCTCAAAACTGGGATAGCAATAAACAATATAAGATTGCGCATATTGGTTGTTCAACAGGTGAAGAGGTTCTTAGTGCAAATATTATGTTGCTTGAACTGGGTATGTTGGGGAAAACACGTAGCTTTGCCTATGACATAAGTCCGAGGGCGATTAGTGTCGCAAAGAAGTCGATATACAAAATTTCAGATTTTAAAGAATTTACGTGCAATTATTTTAGCGCTGGTGGAAAACAGGAATTTCGCAATTACTTTGAGTATCAATCTGGTGTGGTTCATTTTAATCCCGCCCTAACAGAACATACTATTTTTTCTGTTTGTGATGTGACGAAAGCCTTACCTGAGGGCGAGTTTGATTTAGTATTTTGCCGTAACATGCTTATTTATTACACTCAACACGCGCAGGATGAAGTGCTGTTAACAATCTCAAAAGCGATGAAAAAAGACGCATATTTGGTTGTCGGAGAGTCGGAGTCGTTACTTAATTCACGGCAATTTAAGGAGTTATCGAGTGGAAATTCGGTGTACAAACGAAATTGAGGATGTATGTCAAGTCATTGGTATCGGTGGCTCAGCCGGTGCGACGTCTGATTTTATTTCTATATGTCGCTTACTCAATGGAGAAATAATACCGCCGCTGGTTTTAGTACTACACTCTAGTGAAATAGGTGGGCTAGCGCTGCAGCAGACGTTATCTAACTTGATCCGTTACCCTGTCTCTATTGCAATAGATGGTGCGCCCTTAGAAAAGAACCACATATACATCGCCCCCTCACGCCTACATATCAGCATTTCAACGGATCACTGTATTCGATTAGGTGTTGGTGAACTTATCCATGGCTGTTGCCCTGCCATTGACAATCTGTTTTTAAGTATTGCCAATGTTTACCAACATCGAGCAATTGGGATTTTACTCTCTGGTGCCAATGAAGATGGTGTACAGGGTATGTTAGGGCTGAGTCAGGTCAACGCCTTAACAACTATACTTGCACCTGAACTTTGTGAGTTCCCGCAGATGGTAAGTGCGGCAAAAAGTACGACAAAAATTGATCTTGAACTTAGCCACTATTCGATAGCACAACTTATTGCAGGAGCAAGTCATGGATACTAATTTACCAAAAATACTTCTCGTTGATGATCGCAAAGAAAACATTATTGTGCTGCAAAAGTTATTGAAAAATGTGGCAGCAGAACGTATTGAAGCGGCTAGCGGTAATGAAGCATTGAAAAAGTTAGTAAAGCACCCTGATATCTTCTTAGTCTTGTTAGATGTAAACATGCCAGATATGTCTGGATTCGAAGTGGCCAGCTTAATGAGGGATGACCCAGCCTTAGTTGCCACACCGATCATCTTCATCACAGCAGGTGAGCAATCAAGAGAAGACCTAATTGAGGCATATCAACTAGGTGCAGTCGATTTCATTCACAAACCACTTAACGAAGATATTCTACTTGCTAAGGTGAATGTGTTTGTTGAGCTAAAGCGAAAGGAGATTGAGTTACAACACACAATGGCTCAATCAGAATATTGGCGCTGCTTCAATGAAACAGTATTGAATTCAGTGCCTAGCGCTATTTTTATTTCCAATGGTTTACCGGATTTGAAAGCGGTTAATAAGCCTGCTTTGGACTGTAGTCTAAAAAATGAGTTGAGCGACTATTTAGCTAGCCAAGATACATTAGTCAGTAAATTAAAAGAAAAGAACAAGAATAGACTCGTTAAAACCTTATGGTGCCCTCAAGAAGGGACATCACTGCGTACTTTTACTATCACTTTAGAGCAGTTTCAACACACTGAACAACAACAAATTTTAGTGGTGCTAGACGATATCACCGAAGAAGAGCGCGCGCGCCGCGCTGCTGAGGAAGCGGATCAGGCTAAGTCTACATTTCTTGCGAATATTAGCCATGAGATACGAACACCACTGAATGGTATTTTAGGTATGACGAGCCTACTTGCAAGAGAGTCCCTTTCCAAAAAGCAAACTGACTTTTTGCAAACGATCCACAATAGTGGTGAGCATTTGCTGTCTTTGATTAACGATGTTTTGGACTTTTCAAAAATTGAGTCAGGGAAGATGGAATTTGAGAATATTTCTTTTGATTTGAATGGACTAGTTGAAAATTGTGTCATGTTATATGCAAATAAAGCCCAAGAAAAAGGCCTTGAAATTGTCTATAACATTGAAGCTAATGCGCAAGTTACATGTATTGCTGACAAAACTCGCATTACTCAAATTCTCTGTAACTTGATTAGCAATGGAATTAAGTTTACCAAAGAGGGATATGTAAAAATACATGTCTCTAAAACAGGTGTTGAGCTACCTCATACCGTGCTCAGATTTTCGGTAAAAGATACTGGAATTGGTATTCCTAAAAGTGGCGAGCATAAATTGTTTGATGTGTTCACCCAAGTTGAAAGTGCCACCACAAGAAAATATGGAGGGACAGGGCTGGGGCTGGCAATTTGCAAGAGTATCGTAGAAGCTTTAGGAGGAGAAATTGGATGGAACAGCCGCCAAGGCAAGGGGTCAGAGTTCTTTTTCACTCTACCCGTTAGAGTTAACCCAACAACAAGCAGTCCTTATACTCAAGGTGAACTCCCTGCTTTAAGAGGGAAAACCGTTGTAGCGGTAGATGATTTGTCAGTAAACCTTGAAGTGATTAAGCACAATCTGGAATTATGGGGAATGAAAGTTTCTACCTTTCAGGACCCTCGAGATATAGAAGCGATAGTGTCAGATGCGCAATCAGCAGACTTGGTGATTCTTGATTACCAAATGCCGGAAGTAAATGGTATTGAGCTTGCTGCGCAATTAAAAGAAAAGCTGATATATGGGCCACCAATGATGCTATTTTCGTCATCAACAACGCTACCTAATAACGCGCGAAACCTTTTTGAGCATATAGCATATAAGCCTTTTAGGTTATCGGCATTTTATGATGCCTTGATGAGCACATTGTTTGCAGGTTATCGCCATGAATCCAATAGTGAAAGCACCCAAGCGATTGAGCAGTTACCTTATTTAGCAGAAAATTATCCACTAAAGATCCTCGTAGCAGAAGACAATCTCGTTAATATTGAGCTTATGAAGCACTATCTTGGAGCATGTGGCTACAAAGCGGACTTTGCTGAAAATGGACAAATTGCTTTAGATAAGCTTTGCGAGAAGCAATATGATCTCATATTAATGGATATGAGAATGCCGGTACTTGATGGATTGCAAACTACGCGCGAAGTGTTCCGTATTTATGGCGATCAAGCTCCCCAAATAGTGGCTCTGACAGCCAATGCAACCGTTGCAGATAAAAAGCAATGCTTAGCTGCAGGTATGGTTGATTTCTTGACTAAACCGGTTGTAGAAGCTGATTTGGTCTCTTGTTTGCAGGAATGCTCGAAAAAACTACGGTCTGAACAAGTTAGCACACCATCAATTGAGAGTAGTGAGAGTGAAGCAACACCTAAGGTGACTAGAGAACCAGACTCTGAGTTATTGGACATTGATAGACTAAACTCTTTACCTTTAGCACTTCTGTGTAACTTATCTAAAAGTTTTGAGCGTAGCATTGATGAAGAAATTTCTAATTTAAGGTCTTGCTTCACCTCTGGTGATGTCGGTGAGTTGGCTAAGCTTTTTCACAAAGTTAAGGGAGCTGCGATGAACCTTGGGTGCTCAAAGCTTGGTCAGCTTAGTTCTAAATTACAAAGAGAGTGTGAAAGCAACAAACAGCTACCAACTCCTGATGTAATCACTGATTTTGAGGCCTTATGTACAACTAGTTTAATTGAGCTGAAATGTTACCTTGAATACAAAGGAGCATAAAAACGCGGTATTGCCGCCATTTTTAACAGAAAGCCTCCTGTAGTGGTGTGGAGGCTTTTTATTTGCGCTGGCTAAGGCGTTAATGTTGTCTTAAACTCAGGCGCTTTACGTGCATTAGTCAACTGCTCGAAAGCATAGGCAAGCTTGATTAATTTCGCTTCGCTATAAGCCTCAGCGAAGAAAGAAATACCCAGCGGTAGCTCATGATGAAAACCCATCGGTACGGTAATGCTTGGATATCCTGCAATCGCGGCAGGAGATGACGAGGAGGCGGAGAAATTATCACCGTTAATGATATCGATACTCCAAGCTGGGGTATTCGTTGGTGCGATAAATGCGTCAAGGCGATGTTCTTGTATTATTTTATCAATGCCTTGTTGGCGGGCAAATTTTTTAACCAAAGCTTGGGCCTCTTGATATCGGTGCTCAGTGATATCGCCTTTCTTTGCTGCTTCCTCTATCAAATATTGATCAAAGTACTTAATGGTGGAAGGGTGTTGCTGGTTGAATTGGATGAGCTGGTTTAAGTTCTTTACTTTTACCTGCTCTGGTGTCGTGGCAAGATAAGCATTGAGATCATGCTTGAAGTCATAGAGCAAAATATCCAATTCGGCGGAGCCTAAAGCTTCCAGCTCAGGTAAGTCTAACCCTTCAATTATTTCTGCGCCATTTGCTTTCATGGTCGCAACGGCTTTTGCAAATACCGCTTGAACTGCAGGTGGAAATTGACCTACATGACTGGTGATAGCAATTCGTTTGCCTTTGAAACTGGCAGTATTTAAGCTTTGGGTAAAGTCAATCGGCTGTTTTGCATCGATAACGATAGCATTGAGTAACAAAGCGGCACCCATCACCGATTTTGCCATAGGGCCAGCGCTATCTTGGCTATGACTGATAGGAACAATGCCTTCACCAGAAACCAAACCGACAGTCGGTTTAATACCTACAACACCATTATGTGCTGAAGGACAAACAATAGAACCGTCAGTTTCCGTGCCAATAGCGAGCAGTGCAAGACCTGCGGAGACGGCAACAGCAGAGCCTGAACTTGAGCCACATGGTGTTCTGTCTAACACATACGGGTTTTTGGTTTGACCCCCAAGCGTGCTGTAGCCGCTCGAGCTGAAACTTGATTTAAAGTTTGCCCATTCACTTAAATTGGCTTTGCCAAGGATGATAGCGCCGGCTTGTTCTAACTGGATGATCAGTGGTGCTGCTTGGGTTTTGACGTTGTGTTGCAGTGCGAGCGCACCTGCAGTTGTTGCCATTGGCGCTCTGGTGTCGATATTATCTTTAACAATAACTGGCAGGCCATGAAGTGGCCCTCGGTATTTTCCCGCGCGTAGTTCGGCATCAAGCTTTTTAGCGTCTTGTAAAGCGTTGGGATTGAGCGTGATCACTGCATTGAGCATAGGGCCACTGTCGTCAAGTTGTGAAATCCTTTTTAAATAAAACTCAGTGAGTTGCGTTGCCGATAAAGTTCGATTTTGTATTTTGGTTTGTGCTTCGAGCGTGGTAAGGTCCGCAAGCGATTGACTATAAGCTGGCAACGCAAGCGCGAGACAAGTGGTTAAAGCGAGTAGGGATTTTTTCATGACGTATTTTACCAATCCGCAGTAGTATTATTGTTATTTATTTGTCCTTTATTTAGTCACGAGCCCTGTAAAAGGTCAAGCGAGTAGCTTGAACAAAGCATGATTTAGGCGTCTTTAAAACTTGTATTTTTGCTGCTAGCCACACACACTTAACTTCACGAGATAACAAAAAATATAACCATGATAAAAGCACCAATAGATATAGAAGTAGATATTCCGTGGCTTGACCAAAAGCTATTTTCATTAGGTAAATTTTCATTAGAGGTGGGAGAGGCACTCTCATTTATCGCGGTGATCGTTGCAACTTTGGTGATCTCTAAGATCCTGCGACTAGCATTTAACCGTCTCGCGTCAAGACAAGGGGTGATCCAGCATACTTCAGCCTATGTGATAGGCAGGATCATTCACTACATCGTATTATTTATTGGTCTTATTATTGCGCTGACAGCCTTAGGAATAGAGATCACTGAGTTGGCGCTTGTTGCCAGTGCACTCGGCGTTGGGATTGGCTTGGGCCTACAAGGTCTAGTGAATAACTTTGTCTCAGGTCTAGTGTTACTGCTAGAGAAAACCGTCAAAGTTGGGGACTTTGTTGAGCTGACCAATGGGGTGGTTGGGGAGGTGATAGCCATTCACATGCGCTCAACTTGGATCCGTACAAATGACAACGTCGACCTGCTTATTCCTAACTCGGAAATGGTGTCAAATACAATTACCAATTGGACAATGTCGGATAAATATCGTCGTTTCCGTATTCCTTTTTCGGTGGCCTACGGCAGCGACAAAGAGAAGGTGAAGCGTGCCGCATTGGAAGCGGCCAAAAATGTCCAATATACCTTGAATACGCCGGGGCGAGAAGCAACGGTATGGATGACAGGGTTTGGTGATAGTAGCTTGAATTTCACGCTTGGAGTTTGGGTGCAACCTGAGCAGGTAAAGCGACCAACAGCGCTGGTTTCTGATTACCTCTGGGCTATCGATGATGCCTTTCGGAAATATCAAATTGAGATCCCGTTTCCACAGCGCGATCTTCATTTTCGCAGTGGCTTTTCTATGAAAAAGCCTGATGAAAACTGAGGGTAGAATAACGGCTAGGGTGCTAGCCGTTATTGAGTTTACTCACTGAATGATTTTAACCACTCGTTGCGGGAATGGAATTTCGATTTCCGCATTTTTAATTGCGGCAAACACCGCTTTATTCACTTCTAATTTAGTTTCGATAAGTGAAGTCGTAGGCACCCAGTAGCGGTAGCTCAATATCACGGCACTGTCGGCAAATTCCTCGATCCCCACCTGCGGCTTAGGGTCTTGACTGACCTTAGCATTATCAGCGAGTACCTGATTGATAAGTGTTAATGCATTTTGATAATCAGCATCATAAGCTATCCCTATTTCACCTTTAACCAAAGAGTTTGCAAACGAGTTATGGAGAATTTCTCCCACTACATGTTTATTTGGGATTGTGATCTCTACTTTGTCTTCGTTGATGAGCGTAGTATGTCCAAGCTCAATCATTTTAACTTGGCCGTTAACGCCTTTGATGCTGATGGTATCGCCAATCACAAATGGGCGGGTAGCAATGATGGCAAGCCCTGCGCCATAATTTGCTAGCATACCTTGCAGTGCAAGACCTGCACCTAAAGACGCGGCACCGATGGCGGCAACAAATGGTGTAATACTGATGCCAACCTTGCCAAGAGAAATAATCACAAACATGGCAATGATAAGCACTTTGATCACATTGCCAATAAAGTTGGTTAAAGCAGGATCGATATTGTGTTTTAGCATCAAGTTTTCAGTCGCTTTAGACAGCTTTCTTGATAACCACAAACCGAGAAGGAAGATGAATATCGCAGCGAGCAATTGGAAACTGTACGTCACCAGATACTCTCGAATAATGTTGTAATAGTGTTCTATTTGCTCGATTTCTTGATTGATCACAGTCGTATCCCGAGTTATTAAATTAGATTAGCCAACCAATGATAAAACAAAGGCACCCAAAGTGCAGTTATCATGGCGGTAATTGTCATCGCCGCTGAAGCAAAAGCGCCAGCCATGGGGTGATGCTCAATCGCTGCGGCTGTGCCTATCGCATGGCAAGCAACACCAAGCGCGGTGCCTTTCGCTTGCATATGGTCAACTTTACACCAGTGCAAGATATGTAGCCCAAACACGCCACCAAATACACCAATTAGTATCACCATAATCGCTGCAATAGCGGGGATCCCCCCGAGATAATCACTAATGAGTAGAGTGATTGGTGTTGTAACCGACAGGGCAGCCATTGAAGCTGAGAGCTGTGGATCGGCTGCGAAAAACTGGCAAATAAGAAAAGCGCTTAACGTAGACAGTGAAACACCCAACCAACTGGTTAAGCACAATGCAAAAAATACCGGTTTAATTTGGTGAAATTGTTTATACAAAGGGTAAGCGAGTGCAACGACCGCTGGCTCTAACAAGTAATGAATTGGTAGCGTTGCTTGTTGATATACCTTGTAGTCGAACTTAGTGAATAGTAGAAATGCCGAAATGGCCAAAATGCAGATCAGCACAGGGTTCAATATCGGTAAGGAGATACGCTGATATAGTTTGCGTGCACTAAAAAATAACAGCACAGTGAGCGCTGACGCCATAATCATATTAATCACGAAACTTGATGCTCTTAACGATAGGGCTTAACAATACAAGACTTATTGTTGGAACACCAACTAGCAATAACAGCAGCATAAGCCAGTGGGATTGAAACAAACTGAGATGCTCTACCAAGCCCACTCCCGCTGGAATAAAAAACAGCGCCATGTATTTTAAGATGGGCTCTGCTGCGGGGGCTAACCATTCTACTTTAATGATTTTTGTGGCAAGAAGTATGACAAGAAACACCATGCCAAGTAGGGCGGCTGGGATCTGTAAAGCACTAAGCTGAATTATCCATTTAGCGCTGAAGAGACACGCCAAAATGATGGCAAAGCCTAGTGCAAATCGTAATATCAACTTCGCTCTGTGTACCATTAAATGTAAATCCTCAGCACTGCAATGGCGCTAACATGTATGATGCCTAATTGTACGCTCTCGTATTGCGATGACTATTATACTTTGGGCAAACAAGCATTCAACCTAGCGTTACCACTTCATGCGAGGCAAAAATGGCTTTTTATTCTCATCTGCTACAGAGGCATTCTTCATCGCAATTTTGGTATTTTTAGCTGCGAGCAATTTGATTTGTGACCACGTTTCTAACCATAGCAGTTTACGGGCGGGCTGGTTGTAGGCTCGATTATACACTTTCTTAATTGCTGCAATGGCATCTGGCGAGCGTGCGCTAAATTGAGTCAGTAATTCTGAGAGTCTAGCGTCAACATCATCACAGAGCTCGGTAATGAGACCGTCCTCTAGTGCTTGCTGGGCATCTATTCGCTGTGCATGGACTGTCATCAGCAGTGCCTTATCCTTGTTCATTGTGGCAGGCAAAAGTAAGCTACCACCCATGTCAGGGCAAAGTCCCCACTTGGCTTCCATAATGGCAAACTGCGAACTGTTGTCGGCTAAACGAATGTCAGCACCTAATGCAATATGACAGCCTCCGCCTAAACAATTGCCTGTGATCTTGGCGATGACAGGAACTGGCAAAGTTTGCCAGCCGAGTACGACTCTTTGTACCAAGTTAGCATTGCCAGGTAACCATTTTTTCAGTAGCTTGATGATCCCAGAAGGTTTATTCAGCACGCTTTTTACATCTAGACCAGCACAAAAATGTGCGCCTTCACCTTGGAGAACGACAGCCCTAATTGATTTGCTTTTTCTAATTTTCTTTATCGCATTATCTAAACCAACAAACATGTCAACAGACAGCGCGTTTTGTTTTTCTGGTCGAGATAAGGTCACAAATGCGATGTTGTTCGCTTCGGAAAATGAAATCATGATGAGATGCTCCCTGCGGGTTTTATGCGATAGTTTTAGAGTAATAACTCAAAAGCGACGTAACATTCAACTTTTACCGATAATTTGTTCGTCATTTAGCGTTATTTTCTGTTTGATTATCGCGACTAAGTATTTATGTTTTACCTCATTTTGCTATCATTGCGCCAATTTTAAAACAACAGGCTAGCGTCCATGACAGCGAGACTTTGTAGCATCGAAGAAGCCACTCACCAAGCATATGATATCTTCCTTGAGTTGGCCCCGGATAATCTTGAAGAACACGATATTAATATGTTCAACGAACATCGCGAAGATCGTGGCTTCATTGAAGAAAGTGAGCCGGACGAGAGTTGGTCAAGCATCACTGCGTATGAACAAGAAGCAGAACCAGAGCACTTCGTTCAGGTTTTGGTCGGTATCGAGTTTGATGACTCGGATCAGGTGTACGCAAAAATCCTAATTAGCAGAGATTTAGATGCGCCGTTTTGTCATATCATTTGGAAGCAATAACCGGAAAGTAGTTGTCAGTGCCGTTTTTTAGAACTTTCGCCTTATTTGCAATTGGCTTGGTTTCGCTACCAAGCTTAGCTACGGATCCATTCGAAGATTTTCACGAATATGGCAAAATGCCCGATGACGAAATTCATCAAAAACATAAGGGCGAAATGCTGTACGGTGACGTTGAATTTGGCTTTATCGTTAACAAAGGTAATACGCAAAACACGTCATTTAAGTTAAAAAGTAATCTCTACCAAGATTTCCCCAAGTGGCGTAATCAATTTAAATTTAATGGCCTTTATCGCCGCGAACACAATACAGAAACGGATGTCGAAGATGTCTCAGCATCGCGCTACTTTGGCTCTGCGCAAGGTAACTACAAATTAGGGGACGATAACGCTTCGTTCTTTATGTACGGCGACTATGAGCGTGACAGGTTTAATGGCAAGGAATATACCACGACATTTGCGCTTGGTTATGGCAATCGTGTGTACGAGGGACGAAAGAACACGGTAGATATCGACATCGGTCCCGGTATGTCTATCTCTCGTGTGGATAACGAAATCGAGCTTGAACCGGAAGAAGATAGAACGGAGCAAGGCCAGCTTTTGCGTATGGCATTGCAGTGGGAAAGAAACGTTTCAAAGCGTACCCGCTTTAATCAAGACGTGAGTTTTGAGCAATCGCTGTCAGGTTTAAACTCCCGATTGTTTGCTGAATCTGCGCTAGTTACACAAGTGATTGGCGGAATTGCGCTGAAGTTTGCGTTTATTTACCGTTATAATTCGCAGCCAGAAAATGAAAAAGAAAAGGTAGACACCGAACTTGGTGCTACATTAGTTTACAGCTTTGATTAAGAAGATTATCGATGTATAAAAATACACAGTTTGCATGGGTTATATGGCTGTTTCTAGCCTTTATCGCCAGTTTTACCATATTGGCAATTTTCCTAACTGGTAGCAATCTTGCCTTTGTCGGCTTTTTGGTGATCCTCGCGCTTGTTGCGTTTATTTTTTACGGCTTAACCATTCAAGTGAACCAAGAGCAACAAACGTTAAGCTGGTGGTTTGGACCATCGGTCGCCAAAATGACCTTAAAGTTTGAAGATATTGATTATGTTCAGCCTGTGACTAATTCTCTACGTCATGGCATTGGCATGCGGATCAGTACAGACGGTTGGGTATACACAGTTGCCGGATTCAAGGCGCTCGAAGTGGTGATGAAGGATGGCACGAAATATCGCTTAGGTACTAATGACCAAGCCAACTTGGTTACGGCAATGGAAAGTAAACTTAAACAAGAAAAAAGCGCTGAATGATCAGCGCTTTCTATTAGTAACTCGACTTATCTTAGTGGTCGTGACCACAACCGCCTTCGCCATGAACATGGCCGTGGGCAACTTCTTCAGCTGTAGCTTCACGTACTTCAAGCACTTCAACGTCAAAATTCAGTGTGATCCCAGAAAGTGGGTGGTTCGCGTCAACAATGACTTCTTCGTCTTCGATACCAATAATCACAACGATTTGGTCGCCTTCATCAGTGGTAGCTCTAAATTGCATACCCACTTCGATTTCCATGTCTTCAAACATTGATTTGGGAACCGCCTGAGTCAGTTCGTCAAAGCGTTCACCATAGCCTTCTTGTGGCTCTATGGTCACACTGAAAGTGTCACCAGCTTGTTTGCCTTGAAGGGCATCATCAAGACCTGGGATCAGATAGCCTGAGCCAAGCATCGCTATTACAGGCTCATCATCAAATGTGCTATCAATCGTGTTGTTGTCTTTGTCTTGAACTGAGTAGTGGATTGTCACTACCGAGTTAGGGCCAATAATCATATAAGATCCCGTTAGTTGTCTTCTAAAGAATAAGGTAGAGGTTGAATAGTAAGACTCACCTCTGGTGAATTTTTTGCTCTTAGCACCGCGTCTTGTGGTGTGTCATTTGGCATCACAGCTAGCGCATAATAACGGCCGCTGCTAGCATCAAAGGTTTGTTGAATAACCTTGCCACCACGACGCCAGTTGTCTTCAATCTGCAGTTCAATGTCTGCCTCTTCGATGCGCTCTGCAGCTTTTCCTGTCACTATGTACATGGCACGTTTGTTTTTACCAAGATAGCGCATACGAGCTACGGTTTCTTGACCAGTATAGCAACCTTTCTTAAAGCTGATCCCGTTAAGGGCTTGAAGGTTAACCATTTGTGGTACAAATTCGTCCACGTGATCGGCATCAAGGCTTGGCTCTCCTGCTAAAATGCTGGCCGCAATAAACGGTGCTGGATTGCTTTGTTGTTCCACGTCCGTGGGTAAACTTGCGCCTTCGAACGCGATGAAAACAAAGCGCTCGTCTGCGAGTTTTAGCAGCTTGCCGTTGGCAACATCCACAGCACTTGCGTCAGACGAAAGCTCAACGTCAAAGGCAGTAGCAAGCGCTTTACTGTCCTGAGTCATTAAGCCAAAGACTTCGCAGTCAGCAAAATCAATGTCGACTTTGGCAAAAACGCCGTACTTTTTTAGCTCACGAAGTGATGCTTCAGCTTCGGCTACACCTGCAAGCATTAAGTAGTCGTCTTGATAGCGAGTTAAGCGCGACACAGACCAAAGTTTGCCTTTAGGGCTACAATGCCCAGACCACATAAAATTATCTTCTTTGATAAGGTTAATGTCTTGAGTAACCTGACCGTGCAAATAGCTAAGTTTATCTTGTCCTGAAATGCGAATAACCTTGAACGGAAGCGCATAAGCACGAGCAATTGACATAATGTTGATCCCTATTAAAGTGTTTTCGTAATGTTACCGTAAAATCATAAGTGGAGATAGGGACGGACGATTTCAATGTGCCATTTCTATAAGTTTTATGGCATATGTCCTGCACAGTGGGTATAATTTTCTCAATAGTTTATGAGGGGTTAATCAGTTTATGGTTGAGTTACTGCCTAAAGCTCGAGTTAAATGGGCTTGCCGTCGTGGCATGTTAGAGCTGGACGTTATTTTAGAGCCGTTTGTTGAGCAGGCTTATGACGCGCTATCCGACGAAGGTAAGTACGTGTTTCAGCGTCTAGTTACCTGTGAGGATCCAGATTTATTCGCTTGGTTTATGGGTCATGAAGAATGTCCAGATCCAGAGCTAAAACGCATGGTTAAGTTAATCCTTGATCGGATCCGCGTATAGAATCGACTTTCAACACAATCTTCAGAACCACACCTTCTTTGTGGTTCTTTTTTCTTGCCTCACTTTTATCCTTTTTCTGCTGTTTCCTGCGCTGTGGTGGTTAGTCGCAATCGTATTTGCCGTGACGGGTTATTGCAGTTGGCAAACTGTTCTATCTCATACACCAAAGGCGGGTACTGTACTCATGCTCCCGAAGGAAAACTTCATTGAAATACAGTCGCAAACGATAAATTTCAAAGGGCAGCTTATTGGTGCGACCATATGGTTTGATAGTCAAATAGCGCTAAAAATCATGGATGCGAACCAAGCTAAGCAGCAGATATTTTTGACTCGACAGGCAATACCTGAAGCGGACTGGCGTTTACTTTGCCGCACTGCGCTGCAAGCCAATTAGAAACAGCGACCAGAGCATGGCGATAAAAATCAGCACATGCTCTACATGCAAATATTATTATTTTGTCGGTGACAAAACGGTAGGGGTGGGGTTTTCAGCCATGTCTGGGAAGTCAATGGTATAGTGCAGTCCACGACTTTCTTTACGTTCTAACGCGCTGCGAATAATCAGTTCAGCTACTTGTACTAAGTTACGTAATTCAAGTAGGTTGTTACTCACTCTAAAGTTGGCGTAATAATCGTGGATCTCTTGCTGCAATAACTCAACGCGGCGTAGCGCACGTTCTAACCGTTTAGTAGAGCGCACAATGCCAACATAATCCCACATAAACAATCTAAGTTCGTGCCAGTTGTGGGTGATCACTACTTCTTCATCCGAGTCGCTGACACGGCTTTCGTCCCAATCTGGTAACTTAGATGGCTCAGGACGATTATCGATTTTAGCTAAAATATCTTTTGCTGCAGCGTGGGCAAACACAATGCATTCTAATAACGAGTTACTTGCCATGCGGTTTGCGCCATGTAGACCCGTGTAAGCCACTTCGCCGATTGCATATAAATTGTCGATGTCAGTACGACCGTTAAAGTCAGTCATAACACCACCGCAAGTATAATGCGCCGCTGGCACTACGGGGATTGGCTCTTTGGTGATATCTAAACCAACACTTAGGCACTTAGCATAAATCGTAGGGAAGTGCTCAATGATGAACTCTTTGTCTTTATGTGAGATATCCAGATAGACGCAATTTGCGCCCAATCGTTTCATCTCATAGTCAATGGCACGGGCGACTACATCGCGAGGAGCGAGTTCTTCGCGCTCATCAAAGTCAGGCATAAAGCGTGTGCCGTCAGGACGTTTAAGCAGCGCGCCTTCACCACGCATGGCTTCGGTTATTAAAAAGTTTTGTAGTTCAGGGTGGTATAAGCTGGTCGGGTGAAATTGGTTAAACTCCATGTTGGCCACACGACAACCCGCACGCCACGCCATTGCGATGCCGTCACCCGAAGAAACATCTGGATTTGAGGTATACAAGTAAACTTTACTTGCGCCACCCGTTGCTAAAGCGACAAACTTAGCCGAGATGCTCTCAACTCTATCCGCTTTGCGGTTGTATACATAAACACCTTTGATATCGCTTGAGTCGCCATGTTTATCTTTGATGAGATCGATGGCGTTGTATTGCTCAAGTATATTAATTTTTGGGTGTAACTGCACTTGGCTAATTAATGTGGTTTGAACGGCTTTACCCGTTGCATCAGCTGCGTGCAATATACGACGATGTGAATGCCCACCTTCACGGGTTAAATGAAAGCGCTCTTTCCCTTTGCTATCCACTTCCATATCAAATGGTACGCCTTGCTCAATCAGCCACTTCAAGCAATTTTTTGCATTTGAGGCGGTATAGTGCACCGCATCGCGGTCACATAAGCCAGCGCCTGCCGCAAGCGTGTCTTCGACATGAGATTCAATACTGTCATTTTTCTTATCGAATACTGCGGCAATGCCACCTTGAGCATAAAGTGTGGAGCCTTCTTTTAACGCCCCTTTGCTTATCACGGTAACTTTACAGTGGTTTGCCAAAGAGAGCGCAAGAGAGAGTCCAGCAGCGCCACTACCAATAATGACTACATCAGTATTGTGGTGAGTCGTATTTTTCATATTCGAAGATCTTTACTGTTTTTGCGTTTAATTCTGCTATTTATACCACATCTGCTATCATAGAAGGCAGAGAGTTTGTTCCGTTTAATGAGAATCATTTAGAACATTTTGTGTGACTGCTAATGGAATAATGCTAAAAAGCAGCCAAGAACTAGTACGCAAAGATGGATGAATTCGTTTATTTTAAAAAAAAATACAAAAAAACAGAACTTTTTATTCAGTACTAAGTCAGAGTAGCTGTGAATGATGGCAACTAGATACGATTTAGAAAAGCAAAAAGAGGAGTACCGGCTCGAATGAGCGAGCAGGATTTAGATCTAGATATAGTTAAACGCGTTCAACAGGGAGATAAAAACGCATTCAACCTGTTAGTTGCCAAGTATCAAAATAAAGTCGCAGCGCTGATTTCTCGTTATGTAGCGAATCAAGGCGATGTGGCAGATGTGGCACAGGAAACGTTCATTAAAGCTTATCGAGCGTTACCTAACTTTAGGGGCGAGAGCGCATTTTATACTTGGTTGTATAGAATCGCGGTTAACTGTTCAAAAAATTATTTGGTGGCGCTTGGTCGAAAGCCGCCGGCAAACGACGTAGATGCGGAAGAAGCCGAGTTTTATGATGGTGCAGACCAATTAAGATCGAACGCTTCACCGGAAAATCTATTGTTAAGCGACGAAGTGAAAGCAGTGATTTTCAAAACTATCGAGCGCTTGCCTGATGACTTAAAAACCGCAATTACTTTGCGTGAAATCGAAGGCATGAGCTACGAGGAAATCGCTGTCATTATGGATTGTCCGGTAGGTACAGTTCGTTCGAGAATTTTTCGCGCAAGGGAAGCGATAGATAACAATTTGAACCCATTAATAGGTGAGTCTTAATATGGCACAAGCTGAAAAACAAGTGACAGAAGATTTAACGACATCGCAAATTTTTGACGGTGATCTGTCACTCAACGCTGAAACTGATGTTCGTTTAGACGAACAAAAGTTTGCTCGGTATGCCTTGATTGGTGATGTAATGCGTAGTCAAAAGCAAGATACACCTTGCATTGATATCACCAGCAGCTTTGCAGCGGCACTTGAACAAGAGCAAACGTATAGTGAGCCGGCCGTTGAGCAAGTGAGAGAAACGACGCCGAAAAGCAATGTGATTGAGCTAAGTGCATGGCGTAAGCCGTTTGCACAAGTGGCTATCGCGGCAAGTGTGTCATTGTTTGCTGTGCTTGGGGTTAATACGCTAAGCACAGATGCGACTTTACCTGCGGGCGATGCATTACAGTTGCAATCTACTCCTTTTGCTGGAGGCGTTTCTCCTGTGAGCTTATCAACTGAGCCTGCGCTTGAATCAGCGGCTAAAGGCATTAGAGAGTTACAGCAGCAACGTATTGGTGCATTGGTGCTAGAGCACCAAAGACAGTCACGCATGGCATATGCACTGCAGCAATCAGGTGAAAACAATACCGCTGAAAAGCAAGAGGAAAAAGAGCAATAAATGAGAGCACTGTTAGTTGTAGTAAGTGTATTTTTCTCTAGTTGGCTGTGGGCAAATGAAAGCGTATCAGCCAAACAACTGCTAAAAGACATGGCCGAAGCGGTGCATCATAGAAACTTTGATGCATCGTTTGTCGTGGTGAAAGGAAAATCTATGGAGCCTTACCGTTGGCTTCATGGTAACCAAGATGGGACTGAATTTGAGCTTTTAAGTTTGCTCAATGGTGCAGGACTTGAAATGATCCGCATTGGTGACAAAGTGACTTATTTTGAACCAAAGTCTGAGCCTTACACCATCCAAACAGATTCGATAGCAGGTCCTATTCCCGAAGTTTTGTTCAAAAATATCGACAGCCTCAAAGAGAGCTATGATTTTGTCTTAGGTGGTAAAGGCCGGATCGTTGACAGACCTGCTCAGCTTGTCAGGTTAGAAGCAAAGGACGACGCTAAATACAACTATTGGTTGTGGATAGATACCGAGTCATCTCTGTTGCTAAAATCCGCTTACGTAAACCAACAAGGCGAGTTGTTAGAGCAGCTTCAGCTTACCCATATCAGCGTGACTGAAACTCCGGCCGAGCAATTGTTAGAACTTTCACAAAAACAGTTTCCTGAAGCCGTATCTGGGTTGTTGAAGACACTTGAGAATGGCACAAAAAACAATTGGCAAATTGGTTGGTTACCTCAGGGCTTTGAGCTGCTAAAATCTGACAGACATAAGTTAGATTTAAACAATGAGCTGGCAGACTACTACTTGTTTTCCGACGGCCTTGTTGATATTTCGGTATTTGTACAACGTCCTTTACCGGGCCAGCGCCCAAGTGGAGCGCTTTCGTCAGGTGCGACAACGGTGTACGTACACAATACAGGTGCGTTTGACGTATCCGTAGTTGGAAATATTCCAGCAATGACCGCAAAAGCAATCGCTGAGTCTGTGAAAAGACCTTTATGATAGAACAAACTCTGACAGTTGCCGCCATAAAAGGCGCAACTGTCTACTTAGAAGCGCAGCCAAAACCCGCTTGTGAAGGCTGTAACGGCAAATGCGGCTCCCAAGTATTTGCCAAACTCTTTGGCACCCACAAAAAACAATTCCCTGTAGATTTGACGGAATCTGTCGAAATTGGCCAAAAAATTAAGTTGGCATTAGACGACTCTAATGTAGTGAAACATGCGTTTTATGTTTACATGATGCCATTGCTTTTTGCTTTTGCTGGCATGTTTATCGCAGCCCTCGTACTTGGTCTCAATGAACCCTTGCAGATACTTATTGCATTTACGAGTGCAGCACTCGGTTTATTTTTCGCCAGAGTCCAAGGGGATAAACTCAAACATCAGGTAAAAGTGATAAAAATTTACCCAATTAGCCTACCAATAACGCAAATAGATGGTGATTGTACTAAATAAAATGTAAAATCGAGGCCTTAATCTCTATTTGTGACTAACAGAAGTATTGAATCCAGTATATGAAGCATATCCGTAACTTTTCTATTATTGCCCACATTGACCATGGAAAATCGACGCTATCAGACCGCTTAATCCAAGTTTGTGGAGGTTTAACAGACCGCGAAATGCAGCAGCAGGTACTGGATTCGATGGACATCGAACGTGAGCGCGGTATTACCATCAAAGCACAGAGTGTAACGCTTAACTATCAAGCAAAAGATGGTGAAACCTACCAGCTAAACTTTATCGATACACCGGGACACGTTGACTTCACTTATGAAGTTTCGCGCTCTCTTGCCGCTTGTGAAGGTGCGTTATTGGTTGTTGACGCGGGTCAAGGTGTAGAAGCACAAACACTAGCGAACTGTTACACCGCGCTTGAGATGGACTTGGAAGTTATTCCGGTACTAAACAAAATTGACTTACCACAGGCTGATCCACTTCGCGTTGCCGAAGAAATTGAAGATATCGTTGGTATTGAAGCATTAGAAGCGGTTCGTTGTAGTGCGAAAACGGGGATCGGCATTGATGAAGTGCTCGAAGTGATCGTACGTGATATTCCGCCACCAGAAGGTGAGCCAAATGCGCCACTACAGGCACTGATTATCGATTCATGGTTTGACCCGTACCAAGGCGTAGTGTCATTGGTGCGTATTAAAAACGGTGAATTAAGAGCGGGCGAAAAGATTAAGATCATGTCTACAGAGCAAGCTCACCAAGTAGATAAGGTTGGTATCTTTACTCCTAAGCAGACCAATACCGGGGTGTTGAAAACAGGTGAAGTAGGCTTTGTTATCGCAGGTATCAAAGACATCCATGGTGCACCAGTTGGTGATACCATTACCATGGCTCGTGATTCTGCAACAGACCGTTTGCCTGGTTTCCAAAAGGTGAAGCCTCAGGTATACGCGGGAATGTTCCCAATTTCATCTGATGACTATGAAAACTTCCGCGATGCGCTTAATAAATTGAGCCTCAACGATGCATCACTATTCTTCGAGCCTGAAAACTCAACAGCACTAGGCTTTGGTTTCCGTTGTGGTTTCCTTGGTATGCTCCATATGGAAATCATCCAAGAGCGCCTTGAACGTGAATATGACATGGATCTTATTACCACAGCTCCAACGGTAATCTATGAAGTAGAAACTAAGCACGGTGTGGTGAAAATCGATAATCCATCGGATTTACCGCCAGTAAACGACATTATTGAAATTCGTGAACCAATCGTTGAAGCAAATATTCTCGTTCCGCAAGAATATTTAGGAAACGTGATCACGCTGTGTGTTGAAAAGCGTGGTATGCAGACCAAGATGACCTATCACGGTAAGCAAGTTGCGTTAACCTATGAACTGCCGATGTCGGAAGTGGTAATGGACTTCTTTGATAAGTTGAAGTCTACCAGCCGTGGTTTTGCATCACTCGATTACAACTTCAAGCGTTTTGAAGCATCAGACATGGTGCGTGTGGATATTCTGATCAATGGTGACCGCGTTGATGCGCTTGCAATAATTGTTCACCGCGATGGTTCACAAACACGTGGCCGTCAGTTAGCTGAAGCGCTGAGAGAATTGATCCCTCGCCAAATGTTTGATATTGCTATTCAAGCTGCAATTGGTAATCACGTTATTGCGCGTAGTACAGTTAAGCAGTTACGTAAAAACGTAATCGCGAAATGTTATGGTGGTGACGTGAGCCGTAAGAAAAAGCTACTGCAAAAGCAAAAAGAAGGTAAGAAGCGTATGAAGCAACTTGGTAACGTTGAAGTGCCACAAGACGCATTCTTAGCAATATTGAAAGTAGGTAAGTAACAGGAAATACAAATGGCAGGTTATTTTTCAATTTTATTGGTGCTACTCACGGTCGGTTCTGGCCTTATTTGGTTGATCGATCATTTGGTGTATGCACCAAAAAGACAAGCTAGGCTTGCTATTGCGCAAGGTGCGTCTGACACTCAGTTGGATGCCGACATCATTGCGGAAATCGCACCTGAACCTGCCATTGTTGAAAACGCGAAATCAATTTTTCCTATGATTGCAGCGATCACGATTTTCCGCTCGTTTATTTTTGAACCGTTTCAAATTCCATCAGGCTCAATGATGCCAACCTTATTGGATGGCGATTTTATTCTAGTGGAAAAATATGCTTATGGGATTAAAGACCCAGTGTGGCGTAGCAAAATCGTTGAAACGGGTACACCTGAGCGCGGTGATATTGCGGTGTTCAAGTTTCCGCTAGACGAGCGTATTGATTTCATCAAACGTATTGTTGGTTTACCGGGCGACCATATTGTTTATCGCAATCGTCAGCTTTACATTAAACCTAAGTGTGAAGACGGGCAGAGCGAAGCTAACGGGTTGACATGTGGTGAATATAACAAGATTGATGTAGATATTGTAAATCGTGATGAGTTTACGCAAGGCCCAATGCAGTTAGTGCGTCTAACCGAGCATTTGCCAAACGTAGAACATGATATTTTAATTAATCCTGAAGTGTTAGAGTTAACAGATCGCTACTATCAACAACCAGGTACTCGCCGCGATGAGTGGGTAGTACCAGAGGGAAGTTATTTTGCGATGGGTGATAACCGTAATAACAGCCAAGATAGTCGTATGTGGGGTTTTGTACCTGATGAAAACTTGGTTGGAAGAGCGGTATTTATTTGGTTAAGTTTTGATTTTGATAATGGCCCAGACAGCATTTTGCCAGGGTGGGTTCCAACTGGTGTTCGTTTTGAACGCCTAGGTAGTATTCAGTAAAAATGAAAAGAAACGTAGAAGAACTTTATAATAAAATAGGGTACAACTTCTCTGATAAGGCGCTGCTTGAGCAGGCTTTGACGCATCGCAGTCACAAAGGCCAGCACAACGAGCGTCTCGAATTTTTGGGCGACTCTATTTTAAGCTTTGTGATTGCAAATGCTTTGTATCACAAGTTTCCAAAAGCGCGTGAAGGTGATTTAAGCCGCATGCGCTCAACGTTAGTGCGTGGTCAAACGCTGGCGGAATTCGGTGTGGAATTCGCGCTGGGTGATTATCTGCGCCTAGGTCCAGGTGAGCTAAAGAGTGGCGGGTTTCGCCGTGAGTCAACGCTCGCAGATGCAGTAGAAGCCATTATTGGTGCTGTTTTCTTAGACTCTGACATCGATGTGTGTAGAGATTTGGTACTAAGTTGGTACGAATCACGCTTAACTGCGATTTCACCTGGTCATAATCAAAAAGACCCGAAGACGCTGCTGCAGGAGTATCTACAGGCTCGAAAATTACCTTTACCGGGCTACACTGTAATAGATACCAAAGGGCAAGCTCACAACCAAACATTCACGGTCGAATGTATAGTGGAAGGGATGGAAAGTATAATTTCAGTAGGCAGCTCGCGACGTAAAGCTGAGCAAAAAGCTGCCGAAAAAGCGCTTAAGATACTAAAGAATGACGCTTGATACACATTGCGGCATGATTGCCATTGTCGGTAGACCTAACGTAGGTAAATCGACACTATTAAATAAATTGGTTGAGCAAAAGGTAAGTATTACCTCGCGTAAACCACAAACCACTCGTCACCGCATCATGGGGATCCATACAGAGGGTAACTATCAAGCGGTGTACGTTGATACGCCAGGACTTCATATTGAAGAAAAGCGTGCAATTAACCGCTTAATGAACCGAGCAGCGTCAAGCTCAATCGGCGATGTTGAACTGGTTATTTTTGTCGTTGAAGGGACGCATTGGACGCCTGATGACGAAATGGTACTGACCAAAGTTAAAGACAGCGGTCGTCCTATCTTGGTGGTGATGAATAAAACCGATCAGGTAAAAGATAAAGACTTGTTGATGCCACATATTCAGTGGTTGAGTGAACAGGGTGATTTTATCGGGATCGTACCTATCTCTGCGAAGCAAGGTAAGAACGTTGATATGATCAGAGAAGAAGTGCACAAGCGTTTACCTGCGTGTGAATTCTATTTCCCTGAAGATTACGTTACCGATCGCTCAATGCGTTTTATGGCGGCAGAGATCGTGCGTGAAAAGCTGATGCGCTTTATGGGCGATGAATTACCGTACTCGGTGACGGTTGAGATCGAACAGTTTAAGTGGCAAGACAACGGTGTTTGGCAGATAAACGCATTGATCCTTGTTGAGCGCGAATCGCAAAAACGCATGGTGATCGGCAACAAAGGCGAAAAGCTCAAAGTGATCGGTCGCGAAGCGCGTAAAGATCTTGAAAACATGCTAGACAATAAAGTCTATCTCGAATGCTGGGTTAAAGTGAAATCTGGCTGGGCAGACGACGAACGCGCTCTTCGTAGCTTAGGGTACGGAGAAGACTGATTGGATAGCGACTTTCGACAGGCCTATCTGTTACATCGCAGACCTTACAGCGATTCTCAGGTACTGCTTGACGTGCTGGTCGAAGGCGTTGGACAACTCAAAATGCTTGCCCGAGTAAAGGGCAAGCAATCCCTCAAACATAATGCCCAGTTGCGGCCATTTTCATTACTTTTACTGCAATATGCAGGCAGATACGATTTTAAATACGTAAATCGTTTTGAACCCACAGACAATCAAATCCAACTCGTTGGGCGGCAGTTATATTGCGGCTTGTATCTCAATGAGCTAACACAACGCGTGGTGCCAACCAACGAACCGCTAGAGCAGATCTTTTCGCTCTATCAGCTACATTTAATGCGTTTGGCCCAAGATGAAGATGTGGAACCTATCTTACGCAGCTTTGAATTGCAATTGTTAGGTGAGCTGGGTTTCGGGGTGGAACTGGAGTTTGACGCAGAAGGTAATCCAGTGCGGCCAAAAGCCGCGTATAAGTACGTATCTGAGTACGGTTTTATTGCAGTCGGTCGTGAACCTGATACGATACCGGGCAGTATGTTATTGGCCATTGCCAATCAAGATTTCCAAGACCTTGCCGTGAGAAGGGCGGCTAAGCTATTAACACGAAAATTAATGGCACCGCTGGTTGGTAAGCAAGGGCTGAAAAGTAGAGAGCTATTTATTTCAAAGAAATAATACCAATTTAATCAAAAGTATAAATCGGTATCGCGGTAATAAGTGGGTAATCCACTTGCTACGTCATATTATCAAGGGATAAACGATGAAAGATATTTTACTCGGCGTCAACGTAGACCATATTGCAACGCTTCGTCAGGCGCGAGGCACCAGCTATCCAGATCCTGCACATGCAGCTGCAGTAGCTGAGCACGCAGGTGCCGACGGTATTACTATTCACCTACGTGAAGATCGTCGCCATATTCAAGATCGCGATGTTTACGTGATGGCAAAAACCATCCAAACACGTATGAATCTAGAAATCGCAGTAACTGACGAAATGCTCGACATCGCTTGCGAAGTAAAACCTGAATATGTTTGCCTAGTGCCAGAAAAGCGCGAAGAATTAACCACGGAAGGTGGCTTAGATGTTGCGGGTAATCTAGATAGGATCACAGCAGCAACTCAGCGTCTAGCTGATGCGGGTATCAAAGTAAGCTTGTTCATCGATGCGGATAAAAAGCAGCTAGATGCTGCAAAGCAAACCGGTGCGCCTTACATTGAGATCCACACCGGTGCTTATGCTGATGCTGAGAACGACACCGAAATAACCGCGGAGCTTGAACGCATTCGTGAAGGCGTTAAGTATGCTCATGGCCTAGGCCTTATCGTCAACGCCGGCCATGGTTTGCATTACCATAATGTTAAACCGATTGCACAAATGCCAGAAATCTACGAACTGAACATTGGTCATGCCATTGTTGCTCGAGCGGCAATTGATGGACTGGAAAAAGCAGTGCGAGATATGAAGCGTTTGATGTTAGAGGCAAGACAAGCATAACGCTTAGTGGTAAAGAAAACGAAAGGGCTGTGTAGCCCTTTCTTTTTGCCTTGTAATCGAGTTAATACAATTGGTATCAAAATGAAAAAAATGGTGTTGGTCTTTGCAAGTTGTGCCCTTACACCACAACTTAGCAAAGCGACAGAGAACAACGAATTTGAAATCATCACTACTACGGCATCCAGATTGGCTGAGACGGCAGGAGAGCGCCCTGTGAGCCTCTCTTTGCTCACAGAAGCTAAATTGGATGACATAGGCGTCACGCATATCGAAAAGGCGTTGAGGCTTGTTGCTGGCGCAAATATACAACATGGTAATGGTCAAGAGTATCTACCTGCATTACGCTCACAAGTGCTCTCTGGTGCAGGCGCATGTGGCGGCATTTTAATGGCTGAAGATGGTATTGCACTCAGAGCCGCTGGCTTTTGTAATATTAATGAACTCTTTGAATCGCACTTTGAAGCGGCTGAGCGTATAGAAGTGCTAAAAGGGCCAAACAGCGTATTGTATGGCTCTAATGCGGTGCATGGAGTGGTTAATGTGATTACTTCAAACCGCATTCAAAAGACACCTAGGATTGCATTAGATATCGGCTCCTATGGTTATAGCCGAACTCGGATACAAGCTGGTGATAAAGCCCTTGGCTTGGGCGCAGCGTTAACCCTTACAAAAGATTCGGGTTATCGTGACGATGAAAGCGTTGAGCAACAAAAGTTGAACGTCAAACACCAATATGAAGGTGAGAAGATTGGTGTCGTATCTGGAATAACATACACCCACTTAGATCAGCAAACTGCAGGTTATATAACCGGAGTGGACAGCTATAAAAATAAGCAATTGGCAAAGCAAAACGAAAACTCTGAAGCATTTAGAAAGGCTGAGTCATTTAGAGCTTGGACAGAGATAACCGGGCACTTTGATGATAGCAACACCGTACTGATAAAACCTTATGTACGCTGGCAAGAGATGGAATTTGTTAAGCATTTCTTACCGGGTAAGCCGTTTGAAGAAAATGGTCAAACTGGTGTGGGGCTGCAAACGCTTATACACACTGAATTAAGTGACTCAATACAACTAGATTGGGGAATGGATGCGGAATATACTCAAGGCGAGATGTTGCAGTATCAGCCTACGCCGACTGAAGGCTCTGCATTTTTACGCTCGACTATTCCCACAGGAAAACACTACGACTATGAGGTAGATGCAAGGCAACTCGCGCCTTTTGCAAATCTCAGTTGGCAACAAGGTAACTGGTTAGTTGAACTGGGCGCTCGTTTTGAGTCAATGAAATACGATTATCGCAACTTTTTGCCTACTGGGCGCACCAAAGAAGATGGCTCAGTGTGTGCAATGGGAGGATGTCGTTATAGTCGCCCAGCCAGTGGCAAAAATAGCTTTGCTTATTTTTCACCAAAATTTGGCCTAAGCTATGCGTTCACTGAGCGAGATATTGCCTATGCTAACGTGTCTCAAGGCTATCGCGCACCACAAACTGCTGAGCTTTACCAATTGCAGCGAGCGCAGGTAAAAGCATCGCTAGAGGAAGAAAAGGCGGATAATATCGAGCTTGGCCTAAAAGGGAGTGCAGATAGTCTTGGCTATCAGGTCGCGATTTATGACATGGAAAAAGAAAATTTGATCTTCCGAGATAGTGACTTTTTCTATATCAATGATGGTCGCTCAAGACACCGAGGTGTGGAGTTGGAGCTGAGTTATTCATTCACAGCACATTGGCAACTAGATCTCGCCGCAACGCGTGCTAAGCATACCTATGAACAAGATAATATTCTTGGTGGCATCAATATTAACGGCAACGATCTAGATTCAGCACCAAGGAACATCATTAACGCCCAATTACACTGGCAAGCACTGGATAACCTAAGTTGGTCTTTAGCTTGGCATCATGTAGGAGAGTATTTTACTGACCCCGAAAATCTTCATCGTTATTCCGGTCACGATTTACTGAGTTTACGAGGAAAGTGGCAGGTAAATCCGCATTTGGCGTTGACGATGAGAGTGAAAAATCTAACCGACGAACGTTATGCTGAGCGTGCCGATTACACTTCATTTAGTGGTGAAAGGTACTTTCCCGGAAGACCAAGAAACATTCTAGTGTCACTGGACTACCGCTGGTAATAGATGAAAAAGGGAGCAGAAAGCTCCCTTGTTTGAAACTATCGTGATATTTAGTCGTCTAGTGAGCGAAGTAGTGCATTAATGCCAACTTTTTCACGGGTTTGCTGATCTACTTTTTTCACAATAATTGCTGCGTATAGGCTATGAGAGCCATCTTTGCTTGGTAGTGAACCTGGTACTACTACCGCACCGGCTGGTACGCGACCATAATGGGTTTCGCCTGTTTCACGGTCGTAAATACGAGTACTTTGTGAAATATAGACACCCATGGAGATAACCGCGCCTTCTTCAACAATCACACCTTCGACGATCTCAGAACGTGCGCCGATGAAACAGTTATCTTCAATAATCGTTGGATTGGCTTGTAACGGCTCTAATACGCCACCAATGCCCACACCGCCAGAGAGGTGTACGTTTTTACCGATCTGTGCACACGAGCCTACAGTTGCCCAAGTGTCTACCATAGTGCCTTCATCAACATATGCTCCAATATTAACGTAAGACGGCATAAGTACCACGTTCTTACCGACAAAACTGCCTTGACGCGCTACCGCGTTTGGTACTACGCGCATACCACCTTGTTGGAACTGCTCTGGCGTATAGTCTGAGAATTTTAATGGTACTTTGTCGTAAAACTGGTTAACGCCATCGCTCATTGGTTGGTTGTCACGAATTCTAAAAGACAGGAGTACCGCCTTTTTCAACCATTGATGTACAACCCACTCACCACTAATTTTTTCAGCAACACGCGCTGCACCTGAATCTAGCATTTCCAATGCGTTGACAATCGCTTGTTTTACTTCGTCTGATACCGTGGTTGGAGTAATGGTATCGCGGTTTTCCCACGCGGTTTCAATAGTCGTTTTTAAATCAGACATAAATTCCTCGTTAATCTGTTTCAGCATTTAATTTTTTGAGTAGGGCGCGATGAAGCTCAGCTTTTTGTACTTCATCTAGAGCCTTGTAATCTTTGTTTGAGACGACGAAAAAGTCTTCTGCGCGTTCGCCGACGGTTGTAATGCGCGCGGCATGAATATGTAGTGAATAGGCCTGAAATACCTCAGCAATTTTAGTCAGTAACCCCGGAATATCAATGGCCTGAATTTCAATTAGGCTGCGATCGTCGCGTGCGTGCGGGCGCAGTATAATTTTCGGTTTGATATTAAAGTCTTTAAACTTCTGTGAGCGGTTTTTCTTAACCCGGATCTTTCTTTTTGGATCTTTTAGTAAAGTTTCCAAGCCTTTTCTGATCCCCGCTGCACGGCCAGTACTGAGTGGGTCGCCATTCACTTCTAGGATAACAAAACTAAAGACAACATAGCCATCTTTTGTGGTCATGACCTGAGCATGCTGGATCTGTGCTTTTTTAGAACCTATTACACTGACCAATTTGGCGAATAACGCAGATTCATAAGGACTGTATACGAATACTTGTGTTCCGCCATGCATGGGCTTGTCAGAGACGATCACGCTTGGCTGACTTAAATCATCAGACTGTAATAAGTGTTCAGTATGCCAAGAGATCTGCTGTTCACTAAAGGCAGTAAAATAATTGGCCTTAAAGCGTGACCAAATAAGGTCAATGTACTCTTCGAAGTAGCCCAAATTAATCAGCCGTTGCTTGGCTTGGCGTTTCTTATCACGGATCTGATCGCGCATATCCATTGGGTTTTCAAGACCCAAGCGCAATGCCCGCTGAGTATGTAGATATAGCTCGCGTAAGAGGGTATTTTTCCAGTCGTTCCAGAGGTTGTCGTTGGTGGCACGAATGTCGGCAACCGTTAAGCAATAGAGATAATCTAGCTGACGTTCGTTTTTCACTTTTTGTGCAAATTCAGCAATAACATCGGGGTCGTTAATATCTTTACGCTGGGCTGTGACAGACATCAGGAGGTGATTTTGCACCAGCCAAGCTACCAATTTAGCGTCGGAAGCGGTAAAGCCGTGCATTTTGGTAAATGCCATGGCGTCAACGGCACCAAGCTCGGAATGGTCGCCACCTCGGCCTTTGGCAATATCGTGAAAGATCCCTGCTAAGTAGAGTAGCTCTGGTTTGTCCATGCGGGCAACAATCTCAGAACAAATCGGGAATTCACTAATATGCTCTTTATCGAAATAGCGGTAGATGTTATTGATGAGCTTATGGGTATGCTCATCTACCGTGTAGGCGTGAAACAGATCGAACTGCATTTGACCAAAAATATTACGCCACTGCGGTAAATAGGCGGCGATGATCCCGTGTTTATGCATCAGAGTAAACGCTCGCCCCATGCCGTTGGGGTGTTTCAATAACCTTAAAAAAGCGTCACGACAGCCTGCGTAATCTTGCAAGTCGCCTAATAAGCGGCGTCTGACTTGGCGCATAGTACGTATAGTACTTGGGTCGATCTGATTGATTTTAGGGTTGTCTGCAATATGTTCAAAGAGGACAAACAAATTCTCTCGACGGAAAAAGACCGAGGGGTTCTTAACGCGAATTTTATTGCCAATACGCTCAAAGTTTCTGTCGAGTGGCACGGCTTCTTGTTCTAACTGCTCGGGAAGAATACTTTGTTCGAAATAGGAGAGCAGCATCTGGTTCATTTCGCGCACTCGGCTCATGATCCTAAATAAGCGTTTCATCATACGCTCGACCGAGGCTTTACCTTCAGAGCCAAAACCGAGGAGCTCTGCGGCATGTGGTTGATGGTCAAACAGTAAGCGGTTCTCACTGCGACCCGCGGCCAAATGTAGCGCAAAGCGAATGTTCCACAGGTTTTCGATGCACTCTAACAGCTCTTGATATTCTTCATGGGTCAAATAACCGTGATTGATTAACTCTTCCAAAGTTTCAGCGCGGAAGTGCTTTTTAGCGACCCAAAAAATGGTTTGCAGGTCGCGCAGGCCACCGGGGTTTTCTTTAATATTAGGCTCAAGGTTATAGGCGGTACCATGGCATTTTTTATGGCGAATATTCTGCTCATTGACCTTGGCGATAAAAAAGTCACTAGATTGCCAAATTGGGGTTTCAACGATATGCCGTTTGAGGTGTTCATACTCAATATGGTTACCACAAATGAGGCGGCTTTCCAGCAGGCTTGTGGCAAAGTGAACGTCATTTTGTTTTTGTTCTAGGACTTGTTCATGGGTTCTTACGCTATGACCAATATCTAGACCTAAATCCCATAAATAAGTGACAAAACGCTCTAAACAGCTGGTCACTTCTTCACAGGGAACGGATTTGGTTAGCACCAAAAAATCGATATCAGAGAACGGGTGTAACTCACCACGGCCATAACCACCAATGGCGATTAACGACAAGTCTGGTTGGTGCGCCAGTCCGGTTTCATTAAACAGTTTAATCAACAATCGGTCGATAAATTCGGCTCGAGAGTTAATTAGATTTCTAACGGGTTGCTTGGCAAATTGATTGCTTAACCATTTGTAGAAAAAAGCAAGACAATCACGGTAATCGGTAAGTTCTTGTGCTTCGTCAAGAAGCGTCTTCACTTTGTTCGGTAATGCCACTTAGGATCCTGTGTCATGCGCGCAAAAACAGTAGAGTCCTGTTTTACACTAAATAAATAAGAATTGCGAGTGACGGGGAGGTGAAGGGTCAAGGATTGGGCAACTAGCATTGCGTGTAACTGATATCTAAACACAAAGGGGTTGTAACCGCTGTAGCGTGAGTTGCGCAATAAAAAAGCCAGCAATCTGGCTGGCTTTGATAAATGCTTTTTGCAATTAAGCTGAATGCGTAATAACGCGGTCTATCGTTTCGTCATTACGTAGCGTTAAGATCTCAACGCCATTATCTGTGACAAGCAGCGTGTGTTCCCACTGAGCCGAAAGACTACGGTCTTTGGTAACGACAGTCCACTCATCTTTTAGTAGCTTACATTGGCGCTTACCCGCGTTAACCATAGGCTCGATAGTCAAACACATACCAGCTTTAAGCACTTCGCCAGTGCCCGGTTTGCCGTAGTGCATTACTTGTGGCTCTTCATGGAATTCTTTACCAATGCCGTGACCACAATATTCACGCACGATAGAGTAGTTAAATCCTTCTGCATACTTTTGAATTGCAGCGCCAATATCACCCAAACGTACGCCCGGTTTTACCATTTTGATCGCAAGGTATAGACTTTCTTGCGTGATTTCGCTTAAGCGCTTACCTTGGATAGTTGGTGTCCCGACGTAAAACATTTTTGACGTATCACCATGATACCCATCTTTGATCACAGTGATGTCGATATTGATAATGTCGCCCTCTTTTAGCGGTTTATCGTTTGGGATACCGTGACAGATAACGTGGTTAACTGAGGTACAAATAGACTTCGGAAAGCCGTGATAATTTAGCGGTGCAGGAACAGCACCTTGCTCATCAACAATGTAGTTGTGACAAATGGTGTTTAATTCGTCGGTGGTCACCCCTGGCTTAACATACGGCTCGATCATTTCCAGTACTTCCGCGGCTAAACGCCCGGCAACACGCATTTTTTCGATTTCTTCAGGGGTTTTGATCACAGCACTCATTTAGACTCCAAGTCAATTTAGATGAACATTTATTATGCACAAATTTTACGCATAAGATTGAGTTAATTCTTTATATATGGTATAAAGCGCGCCGTCTTTTTACAAATAATTCTTCCTCACACGATAAGATTGAATGTTTGTAGTTAAGACAACACACTTATTAATATTAACACACACACATATCGACACATACACTTGGGTGCATGCAGTTATAAAAACTTCGTGTTGGTGCTATGGGATATGTGGAGGCCTAACCCTAACTTTTAGAGGAAATATACAATGGCAAACGTTTCAATGCGCGATATGCTTCAAGCTGGTGTTCACTTCGGTCACCAAGCACGTTACTGGAACCCTAAGATGAAGCCGTTCATCTTCGGTGCACGTAACCGCGTTCATATCATCAACCTAGAAAAAACTGTTCCTATGTTCAACGATGCACTTAAGTTCTTACAGAACGTAGCATCTAACAAAGGCAAAATCCTTTTCGTAGGTACTAAGCGCGCTGCAAGCGAAGCAGTTAAAGAAGCGGCTATCCAAAGTGAGCAGTTCTACGTAAATCACCGTTGGTTAGGTGGTATGTTGACTAACTGGAAAACAGTTCGTCAATCAATCAAGCGTCTTAAAGAGCTTGAGACTCAAAGCCAAGACGGTACTTTCGAGAAGCTTACTAAGAAAGAAGCGCTAATGCTTACTCGTGAAATGCAAAAGCTTGAAAAAGGCCTTGGCGGTATCAAAGATATGGGCGGTCTTCCTGACGCTATCTTCGTTATCGACGCTGACCACGAGCACATCGCTATCCGTGAAGCTAACAACCTAGGTATCCCAGTAGTATCTGTTGTTGATACTAACTCAAACCCAGATGGTGTTGATTTCATCATCCCAGGTAACGACGACGCTATCCGTGCAATCCAGCTATACACTGGTGCAGTAGCGACTGCTATCACAGAAGGTCGTGAAAGCAACATCGTTGCTCAAGCAGAAAACGACGACTTCGTTGAAGCTGAGTAATTACCTGATTAGGTATTAGCTGTCATCAAGTCTTCATCAAATTATTGGTGAAGACTTGATATTCTTTATAAGCGATTAACTGCTTATCCCGTTGTTTGCCAAGCAGACCTTGAAAGATAACGGATTTTTATCAAATTGAGGCGAGCTGTACTTGATTTGATATTCAGCCAACCTAAGGTTGGTTTTATCAAGAACTGAATTCAGATTTGAGGATATTCTAATGGCTGTAACTGCTGCCCTAGTAAAAGAACTTCGTGAGCGCACTGGCGCTGGCATGATGGATTGTAAAAAAGCACTGACAGAAACTGGCGGTGATATCGATCAAGCAATCGAAAACATGCGTAAAAGTGGTGCTGCTAAAGCTGCTAAAAAAGCAGGCAACATCGCTGCTGAAGGTACAATCATCATCAAGCAAGGCGAAGGTTTTGCTGCACTAGTAGAAGTTAACTGTCAAACTGACTTCGTAGCAAAAGATGCAAGCTTCCTTGCATTTGCTAACGAAATTGCTGACGCAGCTGTAGCTGAGCAACTAACTATCGAAGACTTACAAGCTAAGTTTGAAGAGACTCGTGTTGCACTAGTAGCTAAAATCGGTGAGAACATGAACATCCGTCGTGTTTCTTACATCCAAGGTGACAAGCTAGTTGCTTACCGTCACGGCGAACGTATCGGTGTTGTTGTAGCTGGTGATGCTGACGAAGAAACACTTAAGCACGTTGCAATGCACGTTGCTGCTTCTAAGCCAGACTACCTAAACCCAGAAGACGTACCTGCTGAAGTAGTTGAAAAAGAAAAAGCGGTTCAAGTTGAAATCGCAATGAACGAAGGTAAGCCAGCTGAAATCGCTGAGAAGATGGTTGTTGGTCGTATGAAGAAGTTCACTGGTGAGATCTCTCTTACTGGTCAAGCTTTCATCATGGAACCTAAGAAATCAGTGGGTGACTACCTTAAAGAGAAGAATGCATCTGTTTCTTCATTCGTTCGCCTAGAAGTAGGTGAAGGTATCGAGAAGAAAGAAGAAGACTTCGCAGCAGAAGTTGCAGCACAAATCGCTGCAGCAAAAGGCCAGTAATCACTTATTGTGATGCCTAATGACGTAAAAGCTGACATTAGCTTTGCGTCATTGCTGAAAATTCTCTAAAATAACCGCGCATTTATGTCTAGCATAAGCGCGGTTATTTTTTACCTCACTTTTAATTGGCCCGGATATTATGACTATCAATAAAAAACCTGTTTTTAGACGCGTTCTTTTAAAGCTTAGTGGTGAAGCTTTAATGGGAGATGAAGGCTTTGGTATCGATCCAAAAGTATTGGATCGTATGGCACAAGAAATCAAAGAGTTAGTAGAGCTCGACGTAGAAGTGGGTTTGGTTATCGGTGGCGGTAACTTCTTACGTGGTGGTTCACTTGCAGAAGCGGGCATGAACCGAGTTGTGGGCGACCACATGGGCATGCTAGCGACCGTCATGAATGGCCTTGCGATGCGTGATGCGCTGCACCGTGCTTTTGTAAACGCACGTTTGATGTCTGCTATCCCGCTAAATGGTGTGTGTGATGCGTACAATTGGGCGGAAGCAATTAGCCTATTAAAATCTGGCCGTGTTGTTATTTTCTCTGCAGGTACGGGCAACCCATTCTTTACCACGGACTCAGCAGCATGTTTGCGCGGTATCGAGATTGAAGCGGATACCGTGATTAAAGCCACTAAGGTTGAAGGGGTATTTAGTGACGATCCAGTGAAAAACCCAGATGCTACGCTGTACCGCACGTTAACTTACAACGAAGTTATCGACAAAGAATTGAAAGTGATGGATTTAGCTGCATTTACATTGGCACGTGACCACAATATGCCAATCAGCGTATTCAACATGAATAAACCAGGTGCATTGAAAAATGTCATCATGGGTGAAGAGGAAGGTACCCTTATCTCTTCTCAAGCAGCAGAATAATCTGACGACTATTTCAGCAACTCGCAGTTAAGTAGCGAATCTCTAAATTGCGAGTATAATCTGGCATAACAAGAACAGACTAGGAAAGTATTGTGATCGAAGATATTAAAAAAGACGCTCAAGAGCGCATGAAAAAAAGTGTGGCTGCACTTGGAAGCCAGCTTTCTAAAATCCGCACAGGTCGTGCACACCCTGCGCTACTAGATGGTATTTCTGTTTCTTACTACGGTGCAGATACACCGCTAAACCAAGTAGCAAACGTAACGACGGAAGACTCTCGTACACTAGCTATCAGCGTATTCGACAAATCGCTTGCACAAGCGGTAGAAAAAGCAATCATGTCTTCTGACTTAGGTTTAAACCCAATGTCAGCAGGTACTGTGATCCGTGTTCCACTTCCTCCACTAACTGAAGAGCGTCGTAAAGATCTTATCAAGATCGTACGTGGTGAGGTTGAAGGTGGTCGTGTTGCAGTACGTAACATTCGCCGTGATGCAAATGGTGATATTAAATCATTGCTAAAAGACAAAGAAATTTCTGAAGACGAAGCACGTCAAGCTGAAGATGATATCCAAAAATTGACTGACAAGTTCATCAAAGAAATGGATACTCAACTAAGTGCGAAAGAAGCAGAGTTGATGGAAATCTAAATGTCTTTATCCTAGCGTTTATATTTACGCACTGTTTACGTATTGCAGAAATTTCTGCTTTGTTTCTGAGCAGTTAGCGTTTTTTTGGCTAGGTACACTGACAAATTTATTAGGTTTGAAGCGCCGCCTAGGGTATACTAGGCGGCGTTTTTTTTCACTTAAATTGGAATTATGGTTTTAGAAGCAGAGGTTATTTCGCAGCAATCATTGCCAAAACATGTTGCGATAATAATGGATGGCAACGGTCGTTGGGCTCAAGCTCGCAGGCGTCCTCGCGCCTTCGGACACAAGAAGGGCGTAGATTCGGTTCGCAGTGCTGTACAATTCTGTTCCAAGTTAGGTATAGAGTCTCTGACGCTATTTGCCTTTAGTAGTGAAAACTGGCGTAGGCCAGAAGATGAAGTCAGCACGTTAATGGAATTATTTATTTATGTGCTGTCTAAAGAAGTTAAAAAATTACATAAGAACAACGTAAAGCTAACCATTATTGGCGATCTTTCTCGTTTTCCTGACAGCCTCCAAAAGCGTGTTCATGAAGCTCAAACATTGACCCAGGACAATACAGGGCTTAACTTAAACATTGCAGCAAATTACGGTGGACGTTGGGATATCACACAGGCAGCACAACACCTCGCAAAACAAGTTGCAGCAGGTGAATTGCAACCAAGTGATATAACCGAAGATGCCTTGACAGAGCAGATGACGATGGCTGATCAAGCGAATCTCGACTTGCTGATCAGAACGGGAGGCGACTTCCGCATCAGTAACTTCTTGCTATGGCAAGCTGCGTATGCCGAACTCTATTTTACCGACACGCTTTGGCCTGATTTTGACGAGCAAGCATTCTCTGAAGCGATTGCTTGTTACGTGTCTAGAGAGCGACGCTTCGGATGCACAGGAGAGCAGATAAAGCAGCTCCTCGCAGAGAAAGACGCAACAAGTTAAGGGTTCAAATTTGTTAAAACAACGTATTCTAACGTCAGCGGTGCTTGCACCTCTGGCTCTACTTTTGGTGTTTTATACACCGCTGGCAATGTTTAGTACGATTGCCGCACTAATCGTTTTGCTTGGTGCATGGGAATGGTCGGCGCTTGCGGGCCTATGTCAAAAGCGTCAACGTTTTACTTTCGTTGGCGTTATGGCGGTGTTAATTCTATTGCTTAACACCCATTGGCCGATACAGGATTTATGGCAGCAAGGGCGCTTAGTCGCTGATGCCAATTATGTATTTACGCTCGCTTTTGCGTGGTGGTTGGTCGCTACTTTCTTGGTGGTGAAATATCCACGAGCAGCTCGTGCTTGGAATGAAGGGATCATGATGCGCTCCATCGCCGGTGTACTGACGCTAGTCCCGCTGTGGCTTGCGTTAAACGTGATGCGTAGTGCCGGGTACGAAGATGGCGAGCACATAGGCTCAGTCCTTATCATGGTGGTATTGGGCATAGTGTGGAGCGCGGACATTGGCGCTTACTTCGCTGGAAAGAATTTAGGTAAGCATAAGCTTATGCCTAAAGTGAGCCCTAATAAAACGATTGAAGGTCTTGTTGGTGGCGTGATCACCGCGGTTGTTTTTGTGTTAGTGTTTTGTCACTTCGCTGCAATTGATCTCAACATGTGGCCAATTTACGCTGCAATGACCATTATTATCGCGCTATTTTCTGCCGTTGGTGATTTGCTTGAAAGTATGTTTAAGCGCGAAGTAGGTCTTAAAGATTCAGGCCGTTGTTTGCCAGGTCACGGCGGTATCCTAGATCGCATTGATAGCTTAACGGCTGCGGCACCCATTTTTGCTTTTTGCTACGCTTGGACGGTTGTGCTATGAGCGAGCAAAACTTGGTAGTACTAGGAGCGACAGGCTCTATCGGACTATCAACCTTAGACGTCGTTAGCCGCAATAAAGAACAATATCGTGTATTTGCCTTAGTCGCAGGGCAAAACGCGGAAAAGATGGCTGAGCTTTGTTTACGTCATCAGCCTAAATACGCAGTTATGAGCTCTGAGCACGCAGCTCAGCAACTTTCTCAACGTTTGGCGGGCACTACCACTGAAGTACTCCATGGCGTTGAAGCAATGGCCGAGATGGCTCGTCACGTAGATGTGGATATCGTGATGTCCGCAATCGTTGGTGCAGCAGGGTTGTTACCGACACTAGCGGCAGTCGAGGCGGGCAAAAAAGTGCTGCTGGCGAACAAAGAGTCGTTAGTAATGAGTGGCCAGCTGTTTATGGATAAAGTAAAAGCGCATGGTGCGACTTTACTCCCTATCGACAGTGAACATAATGCTATTTACCAGTGCCTACCAACGACCATTCAAACGGGACAATCTTCAAACCTAAGTCACAGCGGTGTTAGTAAGATTTTATTAACCGGTTCTGGTGGACCTTTCTTGCAGCGTTCATTGGCTACCTTAGCTTCAGTAACGGTGGAAGAAGCGGTTGCGCATCCTAATTGGTCTATGGGCAGAAAAATCTCTGTCGACTCTGCGACCATGATGAATAAAGGGCTAGAGTTTATTGAAGCGAAGTGGTTATTTAACTGCTCGGCTGACGATATTGAAGTGGTGATCCACCCACAAAGTATGATCCACTCAATGGTGCAGTATCGCGACGGCTCGGTGCTCGCACAAATGGGGCAGCCAGACATGCGAACGCCGATTGCATATGGGCTTGCCTATCCTGAAAGAATTGACGCCGGTGTAGAGCCATTAGATTTTTCTCAGATTGTCGATTTCACTTTTACCAAACCAGATTTTAACCGTTATCCCAACCTCAAATTAGCGATTGACGCATGTCGTAGTGGTCAGGCTGCAACAACAACAGTGAATGCTGCAAATGAAATCGCTGTTGCGGCATTTTTAGAGGGTAAGATAGGGTTTTGCGATATCTATCGAGTCAATGCCTTAACGCTTGAGCAAAGTGAGCTAAGCGTATTAGAATCCGTTGAGTCTATTATGGAAACAGACCGAACGGCCCGCCACCGAGCGCAGCAAATTATCGCCACATTGAGGTAACTATGTTTGAATTTTTCTGGCACTTAGGCTCATTTATTCTTGCTTTAGGGATTTTAGTTACCGTTCATGAATATGGCCATTTTTGGGTTGCCAGAAAAGCCGGCGTTAAGGTCTTACGTTTTTCTATTGGTTTTGGTAAGCCTTTAGTTAAGTGGTATGACAAACATCAAACCGAATACGTTATTGCCGCAATTCCACTTGGCGGCTATGTCAAAATGCTCGATGAACGTGTTGATGATGTGCCAGAGCAGGAGCGCCATCTTGCCTTCAATAATAAGCCAGTACTTTCTCGTATCGCTGTGGTAGCTGCAGGTCCCATTGCAAACTTTTTGTTTGCCATTGTCGCGTTAGCGGCAATGTATATGGTAGGGGTTCAATCAGTAAAACCCGTCGTTGGTGGTGTGACACCAACCAGTATCGCGGCGGATGCTGGATTTCAATCAGGTGACCACATCATTGCACTGAATGATGAGTTAGTACACTCATGGCAAGACGTCACGTTTGAATTGATGGCGCATTTAGGTGAACCATCTCTGGTTGCCAAAGTACAAGATGAAAAAGGTAGTTTGGCTATTCGCACGCTACGTTTGAGCGATTGGAAACTGGAAAAGCAAGATGAAGCGCCACTGACCTCAGTCGGCATTACGCCTTATAGGCCACCGCTGACGCTGCAGCTCGGTTATATCGAAGAAGGTGCAGCTGCCGACAAAGGTGGCTTACAAGTAGATGACACGCTGGTTGCGATAAATGGTGACAAATTGGCATCGTGGCAACAGCTGGTGAGCCGAGTTCAAAAATCTGCAAATCAAGCCATAAGCATTGATATTCTGCGCGATGGTCAGCCACAAACCCTAACGATAACACCTCAGGCAAAAACTTCACCAGAAGGTGTCGTACAAGGCTATTTGGGCGTTGTGCCTGTGATGGAAAAGTGGCCAAATGGTTATATTGAAACTAGACAATACGGCATCCTAGATAGTATGGTGCTTGGCATTCGTAAAACTTACGACTTGATTGCCTTAAGTTTCGACATGATCGGCAACTTAATCACGGGCCAAATCTCGGTAAAAAACTTAAGCGGGCCTGTGGGGATCGCGGTTAGTGCCGGAAATAGTGTTAGTTACGGGTTAGTTGCATTTTTAGGCTTCTTAGCGCTTATCAGCGTGAATTTAGGAGTTTTTAACTTATTACCGCTCCCTGTCCTAGATGGTGGGCATTTAATGTATTACTTAATTGAACTAATTCGCAGAAAACCAGTCTCTGAAAAGACACAAGAGTTTGGGTTTAAGATTGGAGCAGCGCTTCTTCTTGCCTTAACGTTTTTTGCACTATTTAATGATGTTTCTCGGCTTTAAGCCGTGCGGTGCTAAAAAGCGCACATTATATGCAGTTTAAATGTTTGCATTTTTGTTCAAGCATACAACGGATAACATAATACAAAAGCTGTAACGTTTGAATGTTGTGATGTAATGGGCCTTAGCGTATCGCGCCAAAATTGTTGTAAAGGATAAAGATAATAAAATGCCTATAAAAAAACACATTGCAGTAACCAGTTTACTGGGCGCTAGTTTTGCTGCCTTAGGGCAAAACTCCTTTATCGTAGAAGATTTAAAAGTAGAAGGGCTGCAGCGCGTTGCACTGGGTGCTGCATTGACACATATTCCGATCAACGTTGGTGACAATGTCGATCAGTTTACGATTTCACGCACAATCAAGGCGTTGTATAAGTCTGGCCACTTTGACAACATTGCGGTATTCCGTGATGGTAATCAGATTATTTTTAAGGTTAAAGAACGTCCAACTATCAGCTCAATCGAATTTGATGGTAACAAAGACATCAAAGACGAGCAGCTAAACGAGAGTTTAGAGCAGCAAAATATTCGCCAAGGTGAACCGTTAGATAGAACGGTACTCGATAGTATCGAAAAAGGCTTAACGGAATTCTTCCACAGTATTGGTAAATATAACGCTAAGGTTGAGGTGAGCATTGTTGAATTGCCACGTAACCGTGTGAAGCTGATGCTGAAGTTTGAAGAGGGTGATGCTGCTTCTGTACGTCAAATTAACCTCGTTGGTAATGAGCTGTTCTCGGACGAAGAACTTCTTAACCTAATTGAATCTCAGCAGGACTTGCCTTGGTGGCGCTTCCTCTCTAATGACCGTTATCAAAAACAAACCATTGAAGGCGATTTAGAAAAGATCCGCAGTTTTTACCTAGACCGTGGTTATTTACGTTTTAACATCGATTCAACACAGGTTTCAGTAAGCCCAGAACGTGAATCAGTTTATGTTACGGCAAACATCACCGAAGGTGAAAAATATACCGTTAAAGGGTTTGATTTCATTGGTGACTTATTAGGTCGTGAAGACTTAATTAAAGGTATTGTGCCGCTTCGCGCAGGTGAGCTTTACAACGGCTCAGTTGTGACGGCAACGGAAGATTTCATTAAGAGTTATTTGGCGCGTTTTGGTTACGCCAATGCTGAAGTACGAACTGTTCCAGAAATCGATGATGAAAACAAAGAAGTACAATTAACACTATCTGTTGATCCTGGAAAGCGCGTATATGTACGTCGCATCGTGGTGAACGGTAACCAAAATACAGCAGACGAGGTATTACGTCGTGAAATGACGCAGCTTGAAGGTGCGTGGTTGTCTAACCAAAACCTAGAGCGTTCAAAGCTTCAAATTCAACGTTTGCCATATATGGAATCGGTAGAGTTTGAAGTCAAGCCAATTCCTGGTGTTGAAGATCAGGTTGATGTTGACTTTAAAGTAAAAGAACAGCCTGCTGGTAGTTTCCAAGCGGGTGTTGCTTATGGCTCTTATGCGGGCCTTCAGTTTAACATTGGTGTTAGTGAGTCAAACTTTCTAGGCTCTGGTAACCAAGTTGCTTTCAATATTAACACTTCGCGTGGTTCTGAGCGTTATAGTGTGTCTTATACCGATCCTTACTTTACGCCTGATGGTGTATCGCAAGGCAGCAGTATCTTCTACAGTAAGTTCGATGCGAGCGAATTTGGGATTGTAGATTACAAATCGACGAGCTACGGTATCGGTACCAACTTTGGTTTCCCAATTAATGCGATTAACCGTGTTAACTTTGGTATTCGTTGGATTGAAGAAAGCCTTTCGCAAATTTCAAATTTTGAGCAAACACGAGTACTTCGTGAGAGCTTCTTAAACGAAAGCGATCCAAATGCAGATTATGACTTTACTAAATATGAGTTAAGTGCAGGATGGTCACGTGTAACTGTTAACCGTGGTATGTTCCCAACAGCAGGTTCTCGTCAAAGCTTGAACTTAAGTGTTACCACGCCAAACTCAGATCTTAATTTCTTCAAGATTAATTATGATTCACGTTTTTACTGGCCAATCAGTAATGACCATCGTTGGGTCTTCTCTGCGAGAGCGGGTTTAGGCTATGGTAATGGTTATGGCGAGACGAATGGCTTTGAGCAAGTATTGCCATTCCAAGAATTCTTCCGTATTTCAGAGCAAGAACTACGCGGCTTCGACCGAAACACGATTCTACCTCGAGCGGTACAGCGTGCACCTAAGTGTATTCCGGGCACACCTAAACCAGATGGTACACCAGGTAGCTGTATTGGCGGCGAGCAGCAATTTGATACGCTAAATCTAGGTGGTCGTATTGGTGGTAACGCGAAAGCACTAGCTGGTCTTGAGCTTATCGTACCAACGCCATTCCTAGACGAAGAAAACACGAGTTCGGTAAGAACGAGCTTCTTCGTCGATGCGGCAAACGTATGGGATACTGAGTTTGATGTAGACCGTTATAGCAACTTGCCAGAAGATCAATACAATCTACTTTCTGATTTCTCTGATCCGTCAAGGTTTAGAGTATCAACGGGTTTATCGATTCAGTGGATCTCGCCTATGGGACCTATGCTGATCAGTTTCGCTTACCCACTCAAAAAAGAAGAAGAAGACGATACGAAGACGATCAGCTTCAACATCAGTAATACATTCTAAGGAGTTTTATTGTGAAAAAATTTATTAAATCATCAACACTAGCCATGACAGCAGCACTAATGATGGGTGCTTCAGGTAGCGCATTTGCACACAAAGTAGGCATCGTAGACATGCAGGAAGTGTATAAGCAAATTCCACAAATGGCGAAAATTGAACAGACACTACAAGCTGAGTTTGCTGAGCGTCGTCAAGAGCTTGAAAAAATTCAAGGTGATATTCGTTTTGAAGCGGAAAAGTTCAAACGCGAAGCGACGACAATGAGTGAAGAGCAAAAAGAAGCGCTTCGTGAAAAGATCCAAGGCATGCAAAAGACACTTGCTGAAAAAGGTCGTCCACTAGAGCAAGAAATTAAAGTTCGTCAAAACCAAGAGCTTGCTAAAGTACAAAAGCTAATTGTGGATGCGATTGAGTCTGTTGCTAAAAAGGGTAAGTTTGACGAAGTTAAAGTAAAAGATACGACAATTTACTTCAATCCTGATAAAGTAGCCGACCTTTCTGAAGAAGTGGTAAAAGCGGTTAGCAATAAGTAATGACAAAACTTCACACCTTATCTCAACTTGCTGAGTATCTAGGTGCTCAGCTGCAAGGTGATGGCGATAAATCAATTCGAAATATCGCCACTCTCGCACAGGCAGAAGACGACCAAATCGCGTTTTTAGCCAACAGCAAATACCGTGGTCAGCTTGAAAGCACGACTGCGGGTGCCGTGATCTTGAGTGAAAAAGACGCGGATTATTTTGCGGGTAATAAACTCATTATCGCAGATCCTTATGTAGCCTATGCAAAACTTGCACAGAAACTAGACTCAACACCTAGCGCAGCATCAGGAGTTCATCGTACAGCAGTTATCTCTGATACCGCAACACTTGGTGCAAACGTCAGTGTGGGTGCGAATGCTGTAATTGAAGATGGCGCTGTGATTGGTGATGATGTTGAGATAGGGCCAGGCTGTTTCATTGGAAAACATGCCAAAATAGGCGCAAAGACTAAACTCTGGGCAAACGTAACCGTCTATCATGAAGTACAGATAGGCGAACAATGTCTATTCCAGTCTGGTGCCGTAATAGGAAGTGATGGTTTTGGCTACGCCAACGAGAAAGGCGAGTGGGTTAAAATCCCTCAAGTTGGCACCGTAATTATTGGCGACCGTGTCGAAGTTGGCGCGAGTACTTCTATTGATAGAGGTGCGCTAGAAGACACCATTATTCATAGCAACGTCATTTTAGATAACCAGATCCAAATTGCCCATAACGTCGAGGTTGGTTACGGTACAGCCATCGCAGGCTGCACGGTACTGGCGGGCAGTGTTAAAATCGGCAAGTACTGCCAAATTGGCGGCATGACAGCAATCAATGGTCACAACGAAATTTGTGATGGGGTTGTCATTACTGGTATGAGCATGGTTACTAAAGGAATTACTGAGCCAGGGATCTATTCTTCTGGTTTACCTCACCAAACGAATAAAGAGTGGCGTAAGTCTATTGCACACTTACGCAATTTATCTGACTTTAAGTCGCGCCTGAAGGCACTTGAGCTGCTGACAGCACAGCTTAAAGATACTGATGTAGAATAAGGAAGCTATTTTGGCTAACGAATTAAACAGCTTTGATATCCAAGAGATTTTAAAACTTCTTCCGCACCGCTACCCAATGTTGCTTGTTGACAAAGTGGTAGATTTTAAGCCTGGTGAATATCTTCACGCGATTAAAAACGTGACGATTAATGAGCCTATTTTCACGGGTCACTTCCCTGAGCAACCTATTTTCCCAGGTGTGTTGATCCTAGAAGCGATGGCTCAGGCAACAGGTTTACTTGGTTTTAAAACGGTCGAGAATCGCAGCGAGAATGAACTATACTTATTTGCGGCGATTGATAATGCACGTTTCAAACAACCTGTTTTACCGGGTGACACGATGCATTTGCACGTTAAGTTCGAAAAAGAACGCCGTAACATCTGGAAATTCAGTGCTGAAGCTAAAGTAGAAGGCAAAACTGTGTGTTCAGCTGAAATTATGTGTGCTAGAAGAGAGTTTTAATGGCTATTCATCCTACCGCAATTATCGAATCAGGCGCGCGTCTAGGCGAGAATGTTTCTGTAGGCCCTTATAGTTATATTGGCAATGACGTAGTCATTGGTGATAACTGTAAGATTGAATCACATGTTGTGATCAAAGGCCCTTCTGAGATTGGTTCAGGCAATCACATTTTCCAATTCGCGTCAGTAGGGGAAGCCTGCCAAGATAAAAAGTACAAGGATGAACCAACCAAGCTAATTATTGGTGATAACAACGTTATTCGTGAGTGTGCGACTATCCATCGTGGCACAATTCAAGACGAAGGGATCACTCGAATTGGTAGCAACAACCTATTTATGGCTTACACCCATGTGGCACACGACGCAGTCATTGGCAGCAATGTGATTTTCGCTAACAATGCAAGTGTAGCCGGACATGTACATATTGGTGACTGGGTTATCCTTGCGGGTAATTCAGGTGTACATCAATTTTGTAAAGTGGGTTCACATGCCTTTATTGGTATGTACTCGGGTGTGAACCAAGACGTGCCGCCTTTTGTTACAACGACTGGCACGCCAGCGAGACCCGTTGCAATTAATACTGAAGGTTTAAAGCGTCGCGGCTTTGAGTCTGATGAAATCATGGCAACAAGACGTGCATACAAAACGTTGTTCCGTAAGGGGCTGCGTTTAGAAGATGCGTTAGAAGCGCTAAAAGAAGATGCTTCTGAGTTCGCAGCAGTTCAGCAAATGATTGATTTTATTGCGACTTCTAATCGTGGTTTGATCCGCTAAACTTGAACCGCAATACAGGTTATACTTACGCCATACATTTTGTATGGCGTTTTTTTATACTGAAAAATAACAATGGCTAACGAAAAAAATATCACCATTGGCGTGGTCGCAGGAGAGTTATCGGGCGATATACTCGGTGCTGGCCTCATAAACGCGCTAAAACTTCATTACCCCAATGCCAATTTTGTCGGGATCGGTGGTCCTAAAATGCAACAAGCGGGTTGTAAAAGCCTGTTTGACATGGATGAACTCGCTGTTATGGGACTAGTCGAAGTGCTTGGTCGCTTACCTCGCTTGCTAAAAATTAAAAAGCAGTTGGTGAATTACTTTATTGATAATCCACCCGATGTATTCATCGGTATCGATGCGCCGGATTTTAATTTGCGTGTTGAAAAACCGTTGAAAGCGGCAGGAATTAAAACCATTCAGTATGTAAGCCCGAGTGTGTGGGCGTGGCGTCAAAAACGCATCCATAAGATTGCCGAGGCGACTAACCTAGTGCTGTCTTTGCTGCCGTTCGAAAAAGCCTTTTATGATAAACATGAAGTGCCTTGTACATTTGTGGGTCATACGCTAGCGGATGAAATTCCACTTGAGCCGGATACCGCAGGTGCGCGTGCACAGCTGAACTTAAGTCAAGATGATACGGTTTTAGCACTGCTTCCTGGTAGCCGGGGCTCTGAAGTTGGCTTATTGAGCCGCACTTACCTTGCCACTGCAAAAAAATTAGTCGATAAAATACCTAACTTAAAAATAGTCGTGCCTTTGGTAAACGAAAAGCGCAGAGCACAGTTTTTGGAAGCCTTGAATGAAGTCGCGCCGGAATTGAATCCAATTATGCTTGACGGCCAGTCAGCACTGGCAATGCAAGCTGCGGATACCGTTTTACTGGCCTCAGGAACTGCCACACTTGAGGCGATGCTATATAAAAAGCCAATGGTAGTCGGGTATAAGCTAAATCCTAAGAGTTATTGGATTTTTAATACCTTTTTTACCTTTAACATCAAATACTTTGCCTTGCCGAATTTATTGGCTGACGCACCTCTTGTGCCTGAGTTTTTACAGGCAGAGTGTAATCCTGACGCACTCGCTGATGCACTTTTCCCGATGTTAAAAGGCAATAATAGTAAGCTTGTTAGAAAGTTTTACGAGATACATGAGAACATTCGCCTAAATGCCAGCAAACAAGCGGCTCAGGCTGTAATGGAGTTAATAGATGCAAATTGAACGTCCTGATGTGCAGTATATTGCAGGCGTTGACGAGGTAGGACGTGGCCCGTTGGTGGGTGACGTTGTTACCGCTGCCGTCATTTTAGATCCAACCAAACCAATAATAGGGTTAACCGACTCGAAAAAACTGTCAGAGAAAAAGCGCATTGCATTGGCAGAAGAGATAAAAGAAAAGGCATTATGTTACTGCATTGCGAGAGCGTCAGTTTCAGAAATTGATGATTTGAATATTCTTCACGCAACAATGTTGGCGATGACACGCGCAGTTGAAGGATTGGAAATTCAACCTGATCATGTATTTGTTGATGGAAATCGTTTACCTAAGCTAAGTGTTGCGGCAACCGCAGTTGTAAAAGGGGATAGCCTAGTTGCCGAGATAAGTGCGGCATCCATATTGGCGAAAGTCACCCGAGACAATGAGATGTTAGCACTCGATGCGGAATATCCTGAGTTTGGTTTTGCAGGCCACAAAGGTTATCCAACCAAAGCCCACTTTGCCGCGCTCGAAGCACATGGGGTTACTCCGCATCACCGTACAAGCTTTAAGCCTGTGCAACGAATTTTGGCCGAGAAGGAGTAAGCATGCCAGCCCCGCAGTTTGTCCATTTGCGTGTACACAGTGACTTCTCAATGGTGGATGGTCTAGCGAAGACCAAACCAATTGTGGCAAGGGCCGAAGAGCTTGCAATGCCTGCGCTTGCCATCACCGATCAAATGAACTTATGTGGTTTGGTGCGTTTTTATGGTGGCGCACACGGGGCAGGGATCAAGCCAATAATTGGTGCGGATTTTTGGCTAAAGTCAGATCAGTTTCCTGATGAACCAAGCCGAATTCTCGTTCTCGCCAAGAACAATCAAGGCTATAAAAACCTCACCTTGTTGATCTCCGATGCCTATCTTCGTGGTCATGTATTCCATCGCCCTGTAATTGATAAAGAGTGGCTTGCAAAATACAAAGAAGGGCTGATCCTTATCTCTGGCGCGAAAGATGGCGATTTAGGCAAAGCTATCTTAAAAGGCAATCCTAAGCTAATTGAAGAAACGCTGGCGTTTTACGAGCAGCATTTTAGCGACCATTTTTATATTGAGCTACAACGCACCGCACGTGCACAAGAAGAAGAATATCTCCATGGTGCTGTGGAGGTCGCGGCTGCACGTAATATACCTGTTGTGGCGACGAATGAAGTGGTGTTTTTACACGAAAAAGACTTTGATGCCCACGAAATTCGCGTTGCTATTCACGACGGTTATACATTAGAAGACAAAAATCGACCAAAACGCTTTTCTAAAGAGCAATATTTAAAGACTTCAGAGCAAATGCAAGCGCTCTTTAGTGACATTCCAGAAGCTTTAGAAAACACCGTAGAAATCGCTAAGCGCTGTAACGTGACGGTACAGCTTGGCACCTACTTCCTACCAGATTATCCAACGGGCGATCTGGCGATTGAAGATTTCTTGGTAAAAGTATCGCGAGATGGTCTAGAAGAACGTTTGCAGTTCTTATTCCCTGATGAAAATGACCGCAAAGAAAAGCGTGGTGAGTATGACGACCGTCTGCAGGTTGAACTCGACGTTATCAACCAAATGGGATTCCCAGGTTACTTCTTAATCGTAATGGAGTTCATTCAGTGGAGTAAGGATAACGGCATCCCTGTAGGTCCAGGTCGTGGTTCCGGTGCCGGCTCTTTGGTGGCATATGCGCTTAAGATCACGGATCTTGACCCACTTGAATTCGATCTCCTATTCGAACGATTCCTTAACCCCGAGCGGGTTTCGATGCCTGATTTTGACGTCGACTTCTGTATGGATAGACGAGACGAGGTAATTGACCACGTTGCTAAACTGTATGGTCGAGACGCAGTATCTCAGATCATCACCTTTGGTACGATGGCGGCAAAAGCGGTAATTCGAGACGTTGGTCGTGTGCTTGGTCACCCTTATGGCTTCGTAGATAGGATCTCCAAGCTTGTACCTGGCGACCCTGGTATGACACTTGCCAAAGCGTTTGATGTTGAACCTCGCTTGCCTGAAGCTTACGATAGCGATGAAGAAGTTCGTGAACTGATTGATAAATGTCGCATTCTTGAAGGCTGTACGCGTAACGCGGGTAAACACGCCGGTGGTGTTGTTATCTCGCCTACCACCATTACCGACTTTGCAGCACTGTATTGCGACGAAGAAGGTAAGTTCCCAGTTACCCAGTTTGATAAGAACGACGTAGAAACCGCAGGTCTGGTTAAGTTTGACTTCCTCGGTCTAAGAACGCTAACCATTTTGCAATGGGCGCTCGACATGGCGAACGAACGCCTTGGTAGAGAAAGTCGTGAGCCGATTGATATCGCTGCGATCCCATTGGATGACCCTGCAAGTTTTAAAGTGTTACTAGACGCACAAACAACTGCGGTATTCCAGCTGGAATCTCGTGGTATGAAAGACTTGATCCGTCGCTTGAAGCCAGACTGTTTCGAAGACATGATCGCACTGGTTGCGCTATTCCGTCCGGGTCCTTTGCAATCGGGCATGGTAGATAACTTTATCGACCGTAAGCATGGTCGTGAAGAAGTATCGTATCCAGATGCACAATACCAGCATGAAAGTCTACAACCTATACTAGAACCGACCTACGGGATCATCCTTTACCAAGAACAGGTAATGCAGATAGCGCAGGTGCTTGCCGGTTATAGCCTAGGTGGCGCTGACTTGCTTCGTCGTGCGATGGGTAAGAAAAAGCCTGAAGAAATGGCGAAGCAACGTGCAACGTTCGAAGATGGTGCCAAAGATAATGGCGTCGAAGGCGAACTTGCCATGAAAATCTTCGACTTGGTAGAAAAGTTCGCGGGTTACGGCTTTAACAAATCACACTCCGCAGCCTACGCGTTAGTGTCGTACCAAACGCTATGGATGAAGACCCATTTCCCTGCCGAGTTTATGGCGGCGGTAATGTCAGCGGATATGGATAACACTGACAAAATCGTAACCTTGGTAGATGAATGCGAAAACATGAAGTTGACGCTGCTACCACCAGACGTGAATGCCGGTGTCTACAAATTTGCTGTAAATCGTCAAGGTGAGATCGTCTATGGTATAGGGGCGATAAAAGGCGTGGGTGAAGGCCCTGTTGAAGCGATCCTTGAAGCGCGAGCCCAAGGGGGAGAATTTAAAGATTTATTCGACTTCTGTGCCAGAGTTGATTTAAAGCGTCTAAATAAACGCGTGATTGAAAAGCTAATATACGCGGGAGCGCTTGATAAGCTTGGTCCTGACAGAGATCAGCCAGGGCGCGCGACTTTACTGGCAAGCTTAAAGGATGCCATGAAGTCGGCAGAGCAGCATCACAAAGCCGAATCACTTGGACAGAGCGACTTATTTGGTTTGCTTGCGGTTGAGCCCGAGGAGGTTGAACAAGCCTTTATCAAAGCTACGCCGCTTAGCGATAAAGAATGGTTAAATGGGGAAAAAGAAACCTTAGGTCTTTATCTAACAGGCCACCCAATTAATCAATACCGCAAAGAATTAAAATATTATACCTCTGGTAAGTTAGTTGACTTACAACCCGGTAATCGTGATACGGTAGCAACCGCGGCGGGACTGGTTATCAATGCTCGTACCTTGATAAACAAAAAAGGAGCGCGTTGGGGACTTATCACTTTAGATGACAAAAGTGCCCGAATTGATGTACGCTTATTTCCTGAACAGTTTGAAATGTACCAAGAAATGCTGCAAATTAACCAAATCTTGGTAATATCTGGACAGGTCAGCTTTGATAACTTCTCTGGTGGCATTACAATGACCGCAAGAGAAATCTCTACCATTGCTCAGGCGCGAGAAAAGCGTATTAGTGCAATAAAAATGACGCTAAATATGGCTCAAATTGACGCGAACTTCTTTGATAATTTCAAAAAAGTGCTAGAACCATATAAATTTGGAACGTGTCCGGTAAAAATTAAATATCAGCGTCCTGATGCATTAGCAGAGTTAACATTAGGAACACAATGGTGTGTGACGCCAAGTGATGAGCTTTTAACTCGTTTATCACTGCTGGCGGCGCAGGAATTAGAATTAGAATTTAACTAAACAGGTAGTTTAGAGCATGAGCCTCAATTATCTTGAATTTGAACTTCCAATCGCTGAATTGGAAGCAAAGATCAAAGAATTACAAAACGTTAGCCGCTCTGGCGATTTAGATCTTAGCCTTGAAGAAGAGATCAGCCGCTTAAAAGACAAAAATGTTGAGCAAACAAAGAAAATTTTCGACGGTTTAGGCGCTTGGCAAGTGTCTCAATTAGCGCGTCATCCGCTTCGTCCATATACTCGCGATTATATTGAGCGCATTTTTACCGAGTTTGACGAGTTTGCGGGCGACCGTACTTTTGCTAACGATCCGGCTATTCTTGGTGGTGTTGCGCGTCTTGACGACAAACCAGTAATGATTATCGGTCAGCAAAAAGGTCGTGATACGGCTGAAAAAATCAAACGTAACTTTGGTATGCCAAAGCCAGAAGGTTATCGTAAAGCATTGCGCTTAATGGAAATGGCTGAACGCTTTAAGATGCCAATCATTACCTTTATCGATACACCGGGAGCTTATCCGGGCGTAGGCGCTGAAGAGCGCGGTCAAAGTGAAGCGATTGCACGTAACCTTAAAGTGATGGCAGCGCTCAAAGTACCAACAATTTGTACCGTGATCGGTGAAGGCGGTTCTGGTGGCGCATTAGCTATCGGGGTAGGTGACAGAGTAAACATGCTGCAATACAGCACGTATTCTGTAATTTCACCTGAAGGGTGTGCTTCTATTCTTTGGAAGAGTGCAGACAAAGCTTCACTTGCAGCAGAAGCAATGGGTGTATCAGCTTCTCGAGTAAAAGAGCTGGACCTTATCAATAACATCATTGAAGAGCCGCTAGGTGGCGCACACCGCAATTATGATGCGATGGCGAAAAACCTGAAAGTGCAGCTTAAACGTGACTTGGCTGATCTTGAAGCGCTAAGCACCGAAGAGATGTTAGATCAGCGTTATAAGCGCCTGATGTCATTTGGTTATTGTTAATACGGGTTTCTGCTCGTATTGATATCAATGCTAATTTAAGTTAAAAAGCCGCTATCGAGCGGCTTTTTTTATTGATTGTAGAAAACATGATTAATAGTCGGGTTTACCAACAAGTAGAGTCAAGTTTAAAGGTATTGAGTTCCAGCCTTGACGCCAAAGGGTTGTGCATTGCCTTATCTGGTGGTGTGGATTCGGTTGTGTTGCTCCACCTTTGTCGAGAATATGCAAACAAGCATAACGTTATACTCCAAGCGGTTTATGTTAATCATGGCTTGTCACAGCACGCTACGCAGTGGCAGCAATTTTGCCAATCACTTTGTGAAACACTTAATGTTCCCTTTGTTGCAAAACAGGTTTCGATTACTCGAAAAACCCGCACTAGCCTTGAAGCGCAAGCACGCGAAGCTCGCTATCAAGCATTAGATGACGCGGCCAAAGCAGGTTTTGCAATCGTGCTTGGGCAACATGCCGATGACCAAGTAGAAACTTTTTTACTGAGATTAAAGCGCGGCTCTGGATTACTCGGGCTTGGAGCGATGAGAGCGACAACTCAGCTGGCATCAGGGCGCTATTGTATTCGTCCGTTACTTGCCGTTAGTCGCAATGACATTGAAGCATTTGCACGGCAGTTTGGTCTTGAGCATATTACTGATGAGTCCAACGCCGACGATGCGTTTGACCGTAACTTTTTACGCAATCAGGTGATCCCGTTACTTACCTCTCGATTCAATGGTTTTGTCGCTAACACACTGCGCAGTATTGATATTTTACAGCGCCAACAAACCATAATTGATGAGGTCAGTGAAGAAGACTTGCAAAAGTGTCGTTGTCGGATGGCGCTAAATATCACGGCTTTACAACAGCTCTCTTTTGCAAGAAGAGATAATGTCATCAGACTGTGGTTATCAAAGCAGGGCATAGAGATGCCGAGTCAAAAACAGTTGGATGAAATCGTACAACAGGCGTTTTCATCACGCCAAGACAGTCAACTTGAAATTCGTTTTAAGCAAGGCGCAGTGAGGCGTTATCGTGATGCACTTTATTGGGTAACGGAAAATAGCCAAAAGCATGACATTGAGACCGTTAACCTCAACGAACTCAGCGGGCAAAGTACACCTGTTGCTTTACAAACGGGCAAGGGGGTCCGCAAACCCTTCACGGACGAAATCGTTAGCATTCGTTACGGTAGACTTAAAGATAAAATCAAACCACAGGGCAAACCTGGCTCTAATACCTTGAAACACTGGCTAAAAGATTTGTACATTCCAAGCTGGGAGCGTGATTCTATTGCGGTTGTTTATTACAATGATACACCGGTGGCGGTGAACGGACTGTTTGTGAGTGCCGAGCACGCAGAGGATAATGGCATTATTTGGGTAGTAAAAGATGACTGAAAGTAAAAAGATTGGCCAACAGTTAGCGCAAAAAGCGCCTTATGCGGTGGTGTTCACTGCGGTGGTGTTTATCGTACTCTTTATGTCGAGTGAAGTGGTGTGGCTGAATCAAATATTTGCTTCGGCATCAGGCATTATCAGTATTGTGTTTTTACTTCTGTATTGGCATGGTAAGGGCGGAATGTATTTTATTCTTGGCTTACTTGCGCCAATGCTTGCGGTGATGTTTTCAGAGTTACCCGATTTCCTTGCGCTGGCATGGGTAATAAATGGATTTTTTAACGGCGCGGCACTTGCCCTGATGGCATACCTATACTTAGGAAAAGATGCTCAGCGTTAACGCATAACGCTGAGCAAAAGGGGAAGTGGTTTTTTTATACTGCGCGAGCGCAGTTTCGTCCGGCTGCTTTTGCGCGGTATAAGCCGCTATCCGAACGAGCAAATATATTGTCGGCAGTATCATGGCTCGATGCCAGCGTAAAGCCAATGCTTGTGGTCACCGTGTATTTAGCCAACATACTCGACTTTCTTACGGCTTCCATAATTCTTTCTGCGATAACTTTGTTGGTTGTAAACGCAGGGTCGTCAATTAAGATGGCGAACTCATCACCACCGAATCTAAATACCGAATCAGTTGCGCGCGTTGAGGTTTGCAAAATACGTGAAAACTCAACCAACACTTCATCACCGGCTTTATGGCCATGAACATCATTCACCTGCTTAAAGTTGTCTAAATCTAAAAGCATTAAGCTGAAATTACGATGTTGACGACGGCATCGTTCAAGCTTTTCTTCTAAGTTGTCTGCAAACTGGCTGCGATTGTAAAGTCCAGTTAGTGAGTCCTTGGTTGCTAGTTGCAACACACGGTTATACATCAAAGCGTTACGCATTGGGTAAATTAAACAGGCGTGTAATTTTGACAATTTTGCCTTGATAGCTTCACTAAATGGAAACTCACTGAAATACACCAGCTGGCCTAAGTGTTCTTTTTCGAGCTCAAGATCAAACGTACTAGCTGGAAATTGGCTATCGCTGTCCTTCATCTGAAAGACGCCAAGGCTACAATGGAACTGGAGTCCCGAAATTTTTGAAATTCTTGCCACATGCTCCGCGTAAATAGTCAACAGCTCTTCAATGTTGAGTGTTGTCTGAAGTTTGTCGACTAATCGCGCGTAGTGTTCACCGCCTTGCGTACTATACTGTTCAGAATTGAACGGCAAGTAATCGCCTCTGGTCGGCAATCTTTGTGTCAAAATATGGACATTTTCCATATTTCTTCCCCTTAAATACAACAATACATGATTAATATGCGAACTTTGTGCCAAAAATTTAAACTGGCTTAAAAACAAACGCTTGCTATATTTAAGAGAAAGAAAAAGAAATCCACCTTTATTCCCCGTCAATTTTTTCGCTCAGGAGGCAGATTGCAAAGTATCTTCGCGCAGGTTTTTGCCTTGCTGTTATGTGCTGTAATTTTAGTCTGGTCCTTTAAGCGGGTTGGCTTGCCGCCTATTCTGGCTTATTTGCTCACTGGAGTAATTGCGGGCAGTCACGGCATTGGATGGATGAGTGACAGCCAAGAAATTCACTTTATGGCTGAGCTTGGGATCGTGTTTTTACTGTTCAGTTTAGGGCTTGAATTTTCCGTGCCAAAATTAATGGCAATGCGAAACGTAGTATTCGGTTTAGGGAGTTTACAGGTCATTGTGACCACGATAATTGGTATGTTGGTATTGCGTTTTATGCAATATGAGTGGGTAGGGGCATTTGTGATTGCGAGCCTCATCGCACTTTCTTCTACGGCGGTTGTGGTTAAGCTGTTAAAAGAGCTGGGGATGCTCAACACACGTCATGGTCAGCTCGGTATTGGCATGTTGTTATTCCAAGATATTGCCGTTGTGCCGCTGCTCATCGCGTTTCCGCTTATTTCCTCTGCGAGTAATTCAGAGCTGGCATCAGCGCTACTTTTTGCATTTGCTAAGGGTGCGGTGGTGTGTCTGGTTTTATGGGCAATAGGTAAGTGGTTACTACCTAGAATATTTAACGAAATCGCATTAGTAAGAACAGATGAGCTCTTTGTTTTATCTACTTTGGTTGTAGCCCTGTGCGCGGGCTCGCTCACTTATGCATTCGGACTTTCAATGGCGCTCGGCGCATTTTTAGCGGGCATGATGTTAGGGGAAAGCCAATATCGGCATCAGCTTGAGGCAGAAATTAGACCATTTCGAGATATTTTAATGGGACTCTTTTTTGTCACAGTGGGTATGCAGCTAAATATTCCTTATGTGCTCGACCAGTTTATTTATATTGTTGCAGCACTTGCCGCGGTGCTTGTGATCAAAGTGTTGATCATCGTTGGCGTTGCGCAGTTAATGGGTGAGCGTAAAAAAGATGCTTGGGGCGCTGGTATTTTGATCTGGCAGATGGGGGAATTTGGCTTTGTGTTACTCGCGCTTGCCAGTAAACATCAGTTGTTGGATCAAAATGCGGTGTCCTTCTTGATCACGCTTGGCGTGTTGTCTATGGCGTTAACGCCATATCTTATTAGTAAAACCGCGCATATTCTCAATATCTTGGGAATAGAAAAAGACTGGCAACCCGAAGCGCCGAGTGGTTATAACGCGGCTGATTTAAAAAATCATGTTGTGATTTTTGGTTATGCGCGTGTTGGTCAAACTATCGCACGATTTTTACGCCCAGAGGCTATTCCTTATATTGCGGTAGAGCGCAACCCGCAAATTGTACAAGACGCACAAATTGCGGGTGAGCCCGTGCTATTTGGTCATGCGGCACAAAAAACGCTGTTAAAGTCAGCAAATATTGATAAAGCGCGCTTGGTTATCATTACCTTTGATGACTTTGAACAGACGCAGGTGGTTGTTGACGCCATTCGTCGGCGTACCCACGAAGTGAAGATCTTGGTACGCATGAAAGATGACAGCTACATGGAGCAATTAAAAGCCATGGGCGTCGCAGAAGTTGTGCCAGAAACTTTAGAAGCAAGTTTGATGCTGGTTTCTCATGTGCTGTACATGTCTGGCGTGCCAATGCGCAGAATTTTTCGTCGTGTCAGTAAAGAGCGAGAAAATCGTTATCCGTATTTACATGGTTTTTTTGCTGGAGACAGTAGTGATCTGCATGAAGTTACTGGCGAGCGGTTAGAATATCTGCATGCCATTGCTTTGCCAGACCATGCATTTGCCGTTAACAAGTCAATTGCTGAGCTTGAGCTCAAGGTTAAGCGCGTTGATATTACTGCGTTAAGACGCGACGGCGAAGAAATTGCTCAACCAGATGAGCAAACCGTTTTACGCGTTAATGATGTTTTGCTGTTAAAGGGAAAACCCCGCCGCGTTGAACGTGCGGAGCAGTTTTTACTCGATGGCCTGCCGTAATAACGGTTCTTAAATCTATGCTTTTTTAACAGCTCGCCGCGTAAAGCGTCTTCTACGGCACGGAGTAGGAGCAGGTTCACCCTGCGATCTTGCTCTATCTATGTTCCTCGATCATCAGGTGTATTAAATGACACGATATGCTTTTGCATCAAATGCATTTGAGTAAACAAAAAGGTTTCACCGTTAAAATCTGCTAAGTAGCGACTGTTACTGGGTACCTCTGCAAGGCGTTGATATATCCCTGTACTGAGATGATAAGACCATAGTTGGTTGTCGTTGTTTACGCCGTACAATATACCGTCTTTATAAACGGCAAATGGCTGCGCTAACTGAGCGCGTAATTCATGGACCTCAGTCGGTACGGGAGCTGCGTTTGTGTTAACAAGCCAAAAACGCTGACTCATATCTTGATAAAGAAAATGCTCACTATCTACTTGCGCGGCCCAAACTACATTTTCAGAAACAATGAGTGAGGCTTCTTTGGTATCTTTATTTATAATGTAAAGCCCCGCGCTTCCATTTTCCCTTGCTGTGACCAACAACGTTTTCGGCGTCAGCCACTGCAGGACGGAATCAATGGCAAGCGAATTAGCAATGAGGGTTTTCTCACCATTTAAGGACCAAATAGTGAGTCCTTGTTGTGTTGTGCCAGCTATCTCATTACCCGCAGGAGACCACACAATTCGTTTGCTGATATTGTCGTGCCGTGAATCGGTAAGCTGTGAAACACCTTGGTCATTGTAAAGCCATATTTGTCTTGAGCCGGTACGTGTAGATGTAAAAGCAATATGATCACCATGAGGTTGAAACTGTGGGTTGTCCTCCTTCATTGTTGTTCTGGCTATCTTTGCTGCCGCAGCGGTTTGGTGATTTCGTATTTGAGCAAGACTTAAGGTAAAAATATCGGTATCGGCATTTATCTGTGTCGCTAAAATCTGTTTTCCATCAGCTGAAAAAGAAGCCTCTCTTAGATTCTTTCTGCCCCCAGTATCAAGTGCAACCATGCTCCCGTTGGTTTGCAGTTTATAAAGTCCATTAGTCGTCGATGCGAGCAAATACTCGCCGCTTGGATGATAACTGACTTCAATTGGCTGTAATGGTGACAATTCGTGCGGTAGTACTATCTTTGCCGTGATCGTTAGTGTCTTATCAGGATTGTAAATATTCAGGTGATGAGAGTTGTGCTCATCAATGCTCACCATTGCGAAAACATTTTGATCTGCAAGATAGTCAAGAGTGTAGTTTTCAAAGTTTGGCAAATACTCGGTAGTGCGGCTTTTTTTTGTATTTAAATCAAAAAGGTAGGGCACTACTCGCTTAGGGCGCAAATGAGATAAGTAACTGATCTCGCCGCTTTTCATCCAATTTGCACGCCATATGGGCTTTTCTTGGCAAGCGATAACGGCATGTGGATTTTGTGGTGAGTTGATTGCAGTATCGACATTTAGTGTGTTTAAAGACCAGCAAAAGGGAGACGTCTCTTGAGCCTTGCAATGACTCCGTTCAGTAAAAGTTAGTTGCTTTGCGTCCTGTGACCAACTTGGTTTTCCGTATACGCCCTGGCGAGCGGTTAAACGAGAGGTTTTGTGCGAGGCTAGATTTTTTACCCAAAGCTGACTATGGCAATTATCGCTAAAGCGCTGAAAAACAATCCATTGTCCATTGGGTGAGTAGCTGGCATTTGCATCCCATGCGTCACTTGTGGTCATTGGAGTAAAAGTAGGTTGAATCGGTACTCTGGGGTTGGTTTTTGGTTGAATTATAACCGTAAAGAGATAAGCCGTGATAACTATCGCTAGTGCCGCTACCCCAAATCTTGCAGCGCGTGGGTGAGATTTTTGAGTCGCTTTATGCGCGCTCGGCTTATCGCTTGTCGACGTAACGGATGCCTCTAAACTATAGCCTTTTTTACTGTGCGTTTTTATAAACTCTAACTCACTACCAGCATATTTGAATACTTGGCGAATTTGGAAAATGCAGCGCTGCAATGTATTGGGAGAAACAACTCTGTCGTGCCAAACGGTGTTAAGTAGTTGCTCAAAGCTCACTACTTCTCTAGGTTGTTTTGCCAATTCACAAAGCACCGCTATTGCTTTAGGGGGGAGCGCATAAGTCTGTTGGTCGATAACAATATGATTGCGGTTTACATCCACAAGGTGCTCTGCTACCAAAAACTGCTTTAATTCCATTTTAAAATTCTTTTTTCAGCGAATTATCAGCGAAAAATCAGCAAACTTTGCTGTTTTATCGCTCTGTTTTTTTCTAATGTAACACACTGATAAAAATAAACTAAAAAGGAAAGTCATGCGTTTTATTATTTTGCTATTGTTAATGCTACTTGCAGCATTGGGCAAGGTGTATGGGCAAACATTAGAACAACAAGCCATCACGATTGGGTCTAAAATAACTTTTGCATCTAAGATATTAAGTGAGAATAGGGAGGTCATGGTTTATACGCCAAATGATTATGACCCTAAGAAACAATATCAAGTGTTGTACTTACTCGATGCAGAATTCTTTTTTACCCAAACAGTGGGCATTGTGGAGTCTTTGGTTAGCACTGGAAAAATACCAGCTACCATCGTTGTTGGGTTGAAAACCACGGTGAGAACAAGAGACTACTTACCGCCAATTAACGGTGAGGCTCAAAGTGATCGACAGCGCTGGATTAAAGAGAAGTTTCCTCAATTTGGCAAGACAACCGAGTTTACAGCCTTCTTAACTCAAGAGTTATTTCCTTTCATTGAGTCACAATATTCACTCAAACCTAATCGTACATTAGTAGGGTATTCCAATGGTGGGATCTACGGACTACACACCTTTTTAAATAAGCCAGAGATATTTACTAATTATCTGCTTGTTAGTCCGCCAGGTTGGTGGGGTGAGGAAGAGCTCGATCAGCAGTTTAAAGCACTCAGCAACTCAGCACATGATTTACGTCGCAATCTGTATCTTAGTATCGCTGGGGAAGGTGGCGACTTTTACACCAACGGTATGCGAGTTGCGTCAAACCTGAAAGCACTCCGATCAAAAGAAGTAAATTGGCAATTTAGCCTCAAAGAATTGGAAACGCATCAAACGACGTTTTACCCAAGTCTCTATGAAGGGTTAACGAAACTTTTTGACGATTTTTACTTTGAGCTTAGTGAAGAAGCAGGAAAATATGCGCATATCTCTGATATTGAAGATTATTATCTAAAGCTCTCTAAGCGCTATGAGTTTGATGTGTTAGTGCCAGAGTCTATATACAGAGCACTTGCTGACGCGCAAACCAGCCATAAACGTCTAGACGCTGCACTTGCGACTTTAAATGCATTTGTCACGCGTTATCCCGACTCGTCTTATGCCCATGCAAGCCTAGGCCATGGATATATAGAGAACAAAGCGTATAATAAGGCGCTGAAAAGCTTTAATCACGCCTTGCAACTTGCGAAAGCACAGCAAGTCGAAGATCCGTCAGTATATGATTATTTTGAAAGCATGATAGCTCAAGCAAAAAGTAAAATCGTGCAGTAAGCTATACAGATCGCCGCGTAAAGCGCCTCCTACAACGGAGTAGGAGCAGGTTCACCCTGCGATCTTGTGTGTTGTTTTTGTTGTTACTGCTCGTCGCGTAAAGCGTCTCCTACAACACAAAATAGGAGCAGGTTCACCCTGCGATCTTGTGTGTTGTTTTTGTTGTTACTGCTCGTCGCGTAAAGCGTCTCCTACAACACGGAGTAGGAGTAGATTTACCCTGCGATCTTGTGTGCTGTTTTTGTTGTTACAGATCGCCGCGTAAAGCGTCTCCTACAACACAAAGTAGGAGCAGGTTCACCCTGCGATCTTTTATGCTTTTACTACCTGTCGAGCTTGCTCAATAAATGCTGCTTAACGGTGGGCCATTCTGAGGCTATAATCGAATACACAACGGTGTCTCTTAGCTCGCCGTTTCTACCGATCTGGTGGCTGCGCAAGATACCATCGAGTTTGGCGCCAAGCCGCTCAATGGCATTGCGAGAGGCATGATTAAAAAAGTGGGTTCTAAATTCAACGGCAATGGCGTCAAAATCTTCAAAAAGTTGCTGTAACAGCAAAAACTTACACTCCGTGTTAACCGCTGTTCGACGTACTTTATCGCTGTACCATGTATAGCCTAGCATGGCACGGCGATTGGCTATATCTACATTGTAATAGCGGGTGGTTCCCACGATTTCGTTGCTGCTATTTAGCCTTACCGCATAGGCAAGGTTGCCTTCAGATCCTTGGCTTATCGCAGTGTTAACATAGCGTTCCATATCGTCTGGGGTGGGGACATTGGCATACCAAAGCTTCCAAGCTTCACCATCTTTTACTGCCTGTTGCAGCGCATTAATATGTGTTGTTGATAATGGTTCAAGGGTGACATGGTGTCCTATCAGTGGTTTATCAGTTGGCCACATGCGTTACTACTTCCTTATTTTGAGTATTTTGATGGTATCTTGTTTTGCAAGAGATACAGCTAAATGATTTGCGTCAGTCACAAAAGCCAAGGCCGATATATTGGCTAAGGAATTGGTCAAATCATCAAAAGTTGCGATATGTGTGAGCTTGCCCGTTGCGGTAATGCTAAACTCTGCAATACCAGAGCTACTCTCAGACGCTGCGAACAACCTTTTGCCATCAGCAGCAAGTAACAAGGTGGAGACACCGTTAAGTGGCTTGCCAACTTGGTTTGCATCAATGGTCTGGAGCAATTGATATTGACCATTTTGTTGACGCTCAAAGGCTAAAATGCTGTTACTGCCCGCCGCTGCAACATAAAAAACAGTGAAATCTGAGCTTGCAACCAAGGCTTGTGGTTTACTGAGTGCGAGCAGGTTAGTGTCGTTTTTAACGATGCGCTGCTTAACAGTATAAGTACCTTTTGTCTGTTGCCACAGCGTAATGACATCGCCTTCATAACCTGCAACGATAAGCGCGTTAGCCTCTTTACTTACTAGCACATCCACAGGCCCACCCATATCAGTTTGCTCAGCGCTATCAATTGGGCCGAGCCAAGTCACGCTGTTTGTAGGAGTGATCCTAAAAGCAGTGACCGTATTGCTTTTATAACTTGGGATAAATGCATAGCGCTTGTCGCCACTTAAGCTAATTTTCCAAGGTGCAAACAAGCTAAGGGTGTCATGAGCTGAGGCATTTTTGGTTGGATCAAACACCACTTTGTAAGACACTTCGTCAGAAAAGGTTTGCACAAGGTTAAACTTACCCGTTTTATCTTTTGCAAACACATTTAATGCACCATCGTAAAAGCTAGTGTTAAGAATGAGATTGCTATTTACGAATACCGCATCGGATGCGCCGGTCAGTAAAAGTGGATGCGCGTCGCTCGATTGAAAGAGTTGATCTTGGACTAGCTGCTTATGTGCATCAAGCGTAAATGTAACCACTGCGTTATCGTCGCCACTTACTGCAACGGCCTGCGTACCTTGGCGATTAAAACGCAGCTGCCTTGGATTATCTAAGCCGCTAAACCCAGCGGTGTTATTTTGGATGGTTTGAACAACGTCGAACGTTTGGCTGTGTGCGCTAAATGAAATTGACCCAAGTGCGATAAGCAGAAGTGCACTTATAGTAGGTTTATACATCTTTTTCACTACCTATTTTTATTATTGTAAATCTTATTTGAGTTCCAAAAACGCTCTCATTTCGTCCAAGCGGTTCATGCCGTCTTCAAATCCAAGCTCAATAAGTTTTTGTGTATAAGTACGCTCAAACAGCAAGTAACTCGTTAAACTCGACGGAGAATGTTTTTTAACCCCCATGGTTCTGAGTAACAGCTTGATTGCCAACGGCATATCTTCGTAATAATGATCTGCGACTTCATTAAAATTAACCGTTGGCTTGATGAGCATATGATCTACTCGCCTAAGCTCTTTGTGCTTTTCTCTGGCCGGTAGCAAACTTACCGTGCGGTTGACGCGGTCGAGCCGTTCGATGTCTGAATTTAGGGTATCGCTAAACACACTGTCTAGCAGGTGACCGGCGACCACAGACATTCCCGGAAAATGCGGCTCATAACCGAGCGGCTGTGGCAGTTTAGGCTGCTCAACACCGATCACAAAGATTTTATCCGCACCTAAATGAATGGCAGGGCTAAGCGGGGAAAGCTGGTGGATAGAGCCATCACCATAGTAATGATGCTTAACGCGCACGCTTGGAAACACCATAGGTATAGCCGAACTTGCCATGAGTAAGTCGAGCGAAATTGTGCCCGGAACGCCTTCGCGCTTTGAGCGCTGCCAAGGTTCAGCATTGTTCGCCTGATAAAACGCCACTGATTTACCAGTAGAATAGCTCGAAACCGTAATCGCGATTGCATCAAGATAATGGCGGTGTAGATTGTGATCGATGCGATTTAAATCAAGCACATTAGCCAGCAGCTTTCGAAGCGGCGAGTTATTTAACAAGCTGGCTGGTGGCTGATTAAGGTATTGTGCTTGAAAGCTGCGCATCATATTGGCAAATAAATGGCCGTATGCACCGGTAAACGAGCTTTTGTACACCATGTCGGTGCTAAAGTTCTTCCAAATATATTCCACTTTTTTCACCGCGAGGTGAAAGCAAGATGCGTAACAGGCAATCCCCGCCGAGTTAATTGCACCGGCAGAGGTACCAGTAATGATTTCAAAGGGGAGGGGAGAAGTACGAGGCATACTTTGCGCAAGCGCCTTTAATACCCCAACTTGATAAGCGGCTCTTGCGCCACCTCCAGTCAGTAGTAAGGCAATTTTTTTATCACTCGTTCTGTGCTTTCTCAAAAGAGGCCATCCTGCTGTTAAATTTGCTTAATTTAAATTTGGTCTTTTTATGCGTTATTTATCTTTGTTGATGTTGTAATGCTTTAGGTGCAAAGAGTTGATAACTCCAGTAAATGCGTTATTTTTAGTAGTAAAGTGCCACTCTGCCCTTATGCCGCTTATAGGTTGTATTATTTATTCTAGTTGAACCTAGCTAAAACCCAAGTTGTTTGAGTGCACATACCCGCGCAACATATTAGGCTATTATTTTGAAATTTAAGCACTAAAGCGCTATGGTGGCACAAACAAATTTTAACAAACTAGCGGTTTAATTTAGTCGCTAATTGGCGCGATTTTGTATTTAATAAAGTGGCAATTTAGCTTAACTTCAATGTACTGAACTTAAGTTCGGTGCTCAAGTATTTTTATTAAGATCAAATGTTTGAACAAGGTGTAGCCAGAGTGTGCACCACAACGCATTTTTTTAGGGTTTCAGCGCGCATTAAGTTATTAGTCAAGTATTTGGTGATAGTTTTACATTAACGCGTATCAACAATGACGAAGAGGGAGTCCCCATGTCAGAGAATCATCAAGAAGGTAATAAAAGACCTTCTAACAGCCAGTTGTTATTTGCCGCGGTAGTTGTACTAGCGTTGATTATTGTGGCTGTGTTTGTGCTAGCACAAAAAGACACTCCATCGACGGAAAACCAAAAGGTAAAGCAAGATATTGTTGTGCCTGAACAAACAGAAACGCCACTGGTCAATACCGCAAGAGAAACACCACCTGAGCAAGTGGTTGAACCTGAAGTCACCTTGCCACCGCAACGAGAGCAAATCGAGCCAGAGCAAGTAGAGCCGGTTGAACCTGAAGTAACACTACCACCGCTTTCACAAAGTGATACAGAAATTAAAGAAGCGGTATCGAACTATCTTTCTAATCAAGCGGTAAAATTGCTGGCAGACGATGATGTGATCCGCCGTACGGTGGTTTATGTAGATAACCTAGCAAAGGGTAAAGTGGCAGAAAACCATTCACCAGTGGTGAAGCCGCAAGATGGCTTTAGCGTAATTGATGACGACATTATTATTACCGACCCTAACAGCTACGAGCGTTACACACCTTATGTCGCCATGTTCGACACCATGAGCACCGCGCAAGTAGTTAGATTATACGACCAATACAAACCATTATTTGAACAAGCATACGAAGAAATAGGCTACGAAGGAGATGCATTCAACGGCACGTTAACTGACGCAATCGACGAGTTGTTGGCAACACCCATTCCAGACACCGCACTGCCTTTGGTAAAAGACTCAGTTACCTATAAATATGCTTATGCAGAATGGGAGCAACTTTCTTCGGCGCAAAAACAGTTTTTAAGAATGGGCCCTGAAAACATGAAAAAAGTGAAAAAGCGCCTAGAAGAAATTAAAATTGCGTTGAACAAATAAGCGCACAGCCTCATAAAATCCACAAAAGCTTGGCAAACTGTTTAAACATCACCCAGTTAGCCAAGCTTTTTGACTTTTCCCTTGCATCCCCCTGCAATCTTCGAGATAATTCTTTCCGCGCCAAACAAGGCCCTCAATGGTAGTCTTATTGGTCCTCTCGCAACAATAGTACGTGAATCTGGTCAGGTCGGGAACGAAGCAGCCACAGCGTATGACTTGTGTGCCGGGATGTGGCTGGTAAGACTGCCACCCAAACCTCCATATTGTTGTTTGAAGTGTAAGTCACTACAAACTCCAATATGTGCTGTTTGAAGTGTAAGTCTTATTAATAGTATTCAAAACTATACTAAAACTCATTCGTACTAGTTGCTTTTGCTATCGCGAAGTGTACCACGTAGAGAGAAGCTCATCGATCGCTCAAGTTTTAATAAAGAAGATAGTTGGCCATTACCTGATTATTAGTACTTCAACTAACGGGTTTGATAGCTTTTGTTGGAGCAAATATCTCCGCTATTTTTACTGAACCATATTCAATGATCACTTCTTGCTCATTGTCAGAAGCATCAAAATAGATAACTTTGTTTCTTGGAACAATCGCTTTAACAACTATGCCTTGAATCTTATCTTTATATATTTCATGAGTAAATCGTCTAGCTGTTTCATAGTCTATAGTCCAAGACTGTGCGAAATTTTTACTTTCAAACTCGTCGGGTGATAAACCACGGTATATAGTTACTTCATCTTCAAGTTGCTCAATATCTGAGTTCGTTGGTACGTCTTCGCGTTTAATTCTGATTGGTGGTGCTCCCCACTCGACTTGCTTGGTTTTGAATAGCTCAAATACACCTCCTGAGTAAAACCGTTTTAAATTGTTAAAAAGCTCAAAAGTCCAATTACACAGTTCTGATTCTATGGGGTAAGAAGCGTACTTTTGCTGCCAAAAATCTCTAAAAGCGAATTCGGGCTGCGTTTTTGTATTGCGATTGAAGCTATCCAAAACATCTGCAAATACTCTGTAATCATCATTAAACCTTTTATATAAGCTTTCAAAGTATTCATCGGCGTCAATTCTCATTTGCTCAAGTAGGGCTTTTGATTTGTCGTTAATCATGTCGTTTGCCTTAACCTATTCTGATTAGGTGATCGCAAGATGGGCACGGTGTTTCATCAACAGAATAAGGAATATCTATACTTGAGCGTTGCCAAATATTCGTACAGTAGCCACACCTAAACCACCTTGTTTCGTATTGTTTTGGTGCGGGGTTTAGGTCAATAATATCCCTAAAAGCCCGTGTCGGTTTTCTTTTATAGCGTGGTTTTTGCTGAAATCCATAAACTGGGTCATATAACGGCTCGGTCTCTTCTGCCAATTGCTGTTGTTCCTCCCACTTACTCGTTTTTGTCCTAGAATAAGATTGTAGAGTGAATGTAAACATTGTAATAGTAATTATTTAGAGCAAATGGTAGAGGTATAAGATGGATGGAAATAAGACGATTTAAAGATAGATAAAAGCCCAATAGCTCGTTGATTACGGTTGTTATGCAATCAAAAACACTTCTCAATAGTAGCTTTGGAGCTACAACAGGTGAATAGGAATTTATGGGACCATCATGAAGAAATCACTCGCAATTGTTGTTTTTATAACCGCAGTAGTTGGCATTGCCGTTTTCGTTATTGGAGATATACAAAAGAAAACATTAAAGGAAGCAATTGCCTCTGCTGTAAATGTCGAACCAAGCAAGTTATTGTTAAATCTCCCTCCAAAACATGCTCGCTTTCCGGGCTCAATACTATCCCCAAGCAATTCATCATTTATGGTTTACAGCTCGGGTGATGCTGATGATGAATCTATTTTGAGAGGTGAACAATTTACTATAGAAGCAGTTGTTAACGATATGTCCAATGTTCAGGCTGGTGGAAAAAGCAGCTTGTTTAATAATGCGTTTTCTAATGATGGACAATTGGAAGTAACTCTTAATATTAAAGATGCATTTATTGCAGAATTACCAATTGGTGCATTGAAGGAGAAAATTGCAAAAAATGTTTTAGCGCAGGCGGCTATGGAAAATAATATAGAGCCAATTATTGTAAGTCGCGCGTATGTTGGTGTCGTTGAGTACGTGGTTCGCGCGCTAAATGAGTCTGGTGTCAAAACGCTAGTTGATATGTCTAAAACTGGATATAAAGTTGAGAAAGCAAGACTTGGCTCATTTAACTTTTCAGATAATATTGAAGATAGAAAAGAAATATCATTTTCTATTAATTCGCCTATCGTATTTGCCTATGAAGTGATGGAAGCAAGTTATGTTGCTACTGATTTATCTGACAAAGGTGCGTTAGTATTAAATGAATTGAGCTCTAGAAGAGTGGCAGAGATCGGTAATGAAAACCCTGTTCAAGAACGAAAAACGAACAATTCATTTGGAGTGGTTACAATTGCCAATGCACATTACGCTAACTTTCGGTCGTTAGATATACCGCAATCTACAGAAGCTTCTCTTTTGATGCGGCAATTCTTTGAATCTTATGACCCAGTTTTTGTAAAGCAACTGAATAGCACCAAACAAATGCCGATCAGTGATGATAAGTTATTGGATTGGACGGTGGATCTGACACTAGAGCTTCTTGAGAATCCTGTAGAGCACCTAGTGGTATATTACACAGGGCATGCCCTTTCTTTACCTAATGGAGAAATCGTACTACTTCAAGGTAATGTAAATAAAGACTACGCGGAACGAGCTGCACAGAGCTATAGCCCTTCACTTAGTGAGTCGGGAGATGGCCTTATTCTTGTAGAGCAGCTATACAATGCGCTGTCAATGGCAAACGTACCTTTCACACTAATGATCGATGCATGTTACCCAAATGATGAGATGGCTGATGCCCTTACTAGGGTTAGCATGCTATTAGGGGATAAAGAAGGAACTGAACTTTACTATATTGGTGATAGTGCGCTGATCACAAATGAGCTGTCAGATATTGGGAAGGTCATGCGGCAAATTGGGAGCAGATTTGAGTACCGCCAACAAAACAATGCTGTGATATTTTCATCGAAACCTGGTGCCAAATCCGTATTTAAGTCTAACCCAGTTAACCCATATGGCTTTGAGTTGCCACCACTAGCTGCACGAATATTAAAATTTAGTGACTTAGTTGATTCTAATAATAGAAAAGAAAAACTATCTAAAATTGTAAGAATGAATATAGATTCATTGAATGGTGTCGGAGAAATTAGTCTAAGTGGTTCAATTACATGGAGTAATCTTGAAACCATGATGAATTCATTGTAACAAGTAAAGCATTGTCGTGGATCATTTAGCTAATATCCAATGTAAATTTAGAACTCAATGGCCCAGAGTATATAGCATTCAATGGGACTAACAGGTCGTTGTTTCGGGCAATTTTCAGTCAGCCTATTTATGTATTTCGCGTTGTGGCATTGTTGTACAAATTTGTTATACGCTTATCATTGGGTAAAAATATGGCAAATCCCATCAGTACTTTTTGTAATGTGCTGTAATGTCCTTACTCATTTTTCGTTTCTATACTTTGTGCGCAGCTTGAGGGAAGGCCTTCAAGCACAAGTTCGAAAGAAGGAGTTTGTTTATGTCCAGTCCAGCGAATGTCACAATTAAGAATAGAACAAATCAATCAATTACTACGAAAGTCACTCGAGACTCTTGGGTTGAGGGTGATGGCAGTTCAATCGATGGTAAAGTCATCCCTCGAGGTGAACATGGCGTCTTTAAGGTGGTCGCTAAAACAGGCCACCATGGTGAGTTAGATATTGACTTTATTGGCGGAGACAGCGGTAACGTACTCGGTACTTTGGAAATTTTGAGTATTAAAGATCCTCAGGAAGGTGTAAAGAGCCTTGCAGTAAATGCTAACCAAAGCGAAATAGATGTGTCAGCAATGGGATATAGAAGTTCGCCTAATGATGACGAATTACGAAGAATTAATTTCTTAATTGTCTAGTCGTTAATATTGAAAAGAGTAAGGCAGTTTTTTGTCACCAAAATCTGGTTTGTGTAGTGAAAATATCATTGCTGACCTATACCTTAACTTCCTCATTAAAGTGGCATAGAGTTAACTTTCTCTATGCCAATATGTCTTATACAGTATTTTAGTCTTTTAAAAGCGGTTACAAATGTTGTTTTCTTTTCTCCTTGAGAAAATCAGCACAAATGTTAATGTTTTCTACATCAGACATTTACCACTATCAAGGACTGAAACAGTGAAGATTAAGTCACCACTAGTTAATTCGCAGGTCAATTTAGCCAGTAACTTAACCGCTAAAAAGGAGGCTAAGGCGCATAACATCGAACCTCAAGCACCAAAGAAGGAGATGAACGCTGCGGCATTGTCAGCCGAAAATACGCCAGTATTAACAGAAGAAGAAATCCAAAAATTAAAACAAGAAACTTTTGAGATTAACAAACAAAATTATAAAGTGATGGGAGAGACGCAAGAGGCGTTTGCAACCACCTTAAGCGAGTTTGAAAAATTTAAAAAAGAACAAAGTAGCTTAAATCCAAGAATTGATTTGAGCTCTTTAGATTTATCGCAAGAGGAAGATGGCACACTAAAGCTCGTTGGTGGAAGTGTAGACGGTAAATTGCGTGAGGATCTTGAGTCTATAATTAACGAAAACAATAAGCTAAAAAATGCCTATGAACAGGTACATGAAGGACTTGCGCAAATTGTTCGATTCTCTGGTGCAGATCGGCAAGGCATCGAAGCAAAGGACCTTTATGGCAATATTAGGTTGAATGAGTTAAGTAAAAGCTTCGAAAACCAATTCCATGATACGGGCTTTGGTCAGGATTATCATACACTTGAGGACAAAGTGAATAGCCACCCAATGCTGTTTGCAATGAAAATGAACGAGGCAATATATCCTAGAATTAACATAAATGTGTAATTGAGTATTGATAGCGTGGGTAAGTCTCACATTTTTGCATGACGCTCAAAAGTTGAAGATAGTGATGAGCGGACGCACACTACAATACTTCAGAGTCTAAAATATCAGAGACTGCTTGTTTAAAGTCAATCGGCAAAAATTCGTTAAAATGAAATTCACTTATAAACTATGACGTTAATAAACTTTGTAGCAGAATCTAAAGCTCTATAACCATGCTTTTGCGCAGCACTAAACTTGGTTTTCTGATCAGTTTTAAGGAGATGCCAAACACCGTCATAAAAAACTTCAAGTTGACCCTCTAGAACATGAACAAGTTCTTCGGCAACATTATCATGCGGCTCTCTTAAGTGTTCATCATTTGGAATGAGAGAAATGACAAACACCTCGGTATTTTTGCACCCGTTAGATGAATAAACAGGAGCAAATATAGAGCCTTCTTGGTTGATAGAGTTATTCGAATTCTGCGGGTCGCTCGGATCAAGTAACACTGTGTACTCTATGCCAATACCCTGCGCCAACTTCCACAATAATTCAACTGTTGGACTAGACTCAAACCTTTCAATTTGTCCTAACATCGCCTTGGAGATGCCGGTCATGTTGGCCAATTTATCTAGGCTTAGGCCTCTCTCTTTTCTGATGTCTTTTAATCTAACACCTAGGTTTTTGGAAATTTCCGATTTAACTTTCATTATGTTGTGCGTTATTGCGTACAGTGATATTGTGTACACTATAACGCACAATGCAGCACTTATCTATTCAGAAGGGAATTACATGCCTAGTAAAACTTTTGTTTGCTTCGTTTATTTACTTTGTTTCATCAGCTCTGTCAGTGTAGCGTCAGAATATACGCCTTTAGACAACTTTATCGTTAAAGCTAAATCCTTGACTAAGTCGGCTTCAGGCACATCCGTTGTATTGATTAAAGATGGTCAAATTACTCACGAAGTTCACGTTGGTATGGCGAATGTTGAAAAGCAGATCCCTGTCGATACAAATTCGGTTTACTATTTCGCTTCGACAACTAAAGCGATAATGGGGCTGGCGACATTACAGGCTGAAAAAGAAGGTTTGCTTTCTAAGGACTCTACTTTGAGGCAGTTATTTCCAAACGTTAAGTTTTCTTTTATCAATCCTGACAACTACTCAGTCAGAGATTTATTGTCTCATCGCTCCGGGTTAACAAATGACGCGATGACATGGACTTTTTCTTACACTGGAAACCATGACAAAAAGCAACGACTTCATTTTGTTTCCTCGCTAAAACCGCACCCGAAAATTAAAAAAGGTAAGTTTGGTTACACAAACCTTGGGTACAATCTTTTAGCAATATGGTTTGATGAGAACTATGAAGGAGGATGGCCCAACGCGATTAAAGAGCTAGTGCTTTCACCTGCAGGAATGAAAAATTCAACAGCAGATGTTGACCAAGCGAGATTGCAAAATTGGCCTATTCCAAGCCCATATTCATATAAATTTCGAAGTGGTCAATCTGAGATTTATATGAATAAAAACAATGCGACTTTGTATTCAGTGGGTATCTTTGCCAGACCAAATGATTGGGGTAAGTTGATAACCCACTTGCTACCAATAAATGCAGAGCGCTCAGCGTTTCCCAAGTCGGTTGTAAGAGCGTCTCAACAACTACTGGTTAGTGATATTGATAGCTATTTTTCCGGCTATGGATGGGGATGGATGCACTCAAAAGTCGCTGGTGAAAGTGTGTTAATGCACACAGGGGGATTTGATGGCGCTTCTGTTCAAGTATCTTACGCTCCCGAAAAAAATCTTGGTGTCGTTGTTGTTCATAACGAAAGTGGGCTCATTGCAAATGAGTTAAATGGCAGAATAACTGAAATCGCTTATAAAATGTTAACTAATCAAGATGTGAGTAAGCTTATTGAATTCCATCAAGAGGAGATGACTGATCTTGCTGTTTATGTCGAGAAAGCAAAGGCAGAACTTGCCGCTAAAAGAGAAGATTTGTCAAAACGCCGGAGCATATCACCTTCGCTTAAGTCATTACTTGAAGGTGTATACGAAAACACGGAAGTTGGACGGTTGACTATTAAACAGAGAGACAGCGATTTACATCTTGCTTGGGGGGATTTACAGAGCAAGGTTTACAGTGGACAAGCAGATAATGAATTTATAGTAGAACTTAGACCGGGTAAGTTCTACGAACTAACCGCTGATAAAAGCATGTCCGTTATCAAATTAAAGGATTGGCAATTCCAAAAAGTTAGATAATTCAGAGGCAAGGTTAGTTGCAATCTAAATGCAAATTGGTGTGACAACGTCAAAGTTGTGTAGCGGATATGCCGACAGCCCCTTTTGGGGCTCGCATTAGCGTAACAGCTGATCCAATTTCAATTCAAAAGCTTGTCATAGAACTAGTGTATATAGTCATCAATTAGCTGGCGCCAAGCATCGGGCTTACCGTAATAGGCAGTATGCGGAAGCTTTATCTGTTTCTCATGCTTTTCAAGGATAAGGGTTGGGTAGCCAGTAACTTGAAGCTTCTGCATTAATAGGCGGCTTTGCGCGATTTTTGTTTGCTCAGTCCCTTGATTTGCCAGCATAGCTCGTTGCCAGTGGTTTTTATCTAGCCCAAGCTCTACCGCGAGTCCTTCTATGACTTCAGTTCGGTTAACCTGTTTGCCCTCTATATAGTGGGCATGCTGAATAGTTTTAAGCATGTTAAGTGGCGCTATGCCCAATTGCTCAGCGGTTATGATGGCACGAGCGGTGATGTATGAGTCAAGGATCATCGGATCGTTACTCTCCACCCTTTGGATGTAACCTTTGCCAAACTGCGCGCCTGTTATGCTGGCTATACGCGCATCACTTGTGAGAATGTGGTTGCGGAACGCTTTCTCTATAGATTGGTTGGCAATCATACCTCCAGGATGCAGCTCAAGCTTGAGGTCACTGTTAGCTGTAATTGCATCCAACAGTGCAGTCGCACCGTAACACCAGCCACACATGGGGTCGAAGAAGTAGTGCACTTTTACCATTTCATCTCTCCCATATGTACCTTAGCACCAATACCCAACGCCATAGGTAATCCTGCATCAGGGTAGCGTGCAGACATACTATCAATCAGTTCAGCGCTATTTTTGCTGCTGCTTTTTGCCTGACTAAAGTCGCTTAAATACTGCTGCGAGTAGCTTATGGTACTTGCATCAAGTTTGGTGCCTGCTTTCATGTGACCAGGTATTACAACCTCTGGCTTCAGTGCTTTTAACTCTTTTAATTGGCGACTCCACGCTTGTTGACTGCGTTGGGATTGCGCATCGGCCATCCATAAGTGCACATTACCGTAGACTGCAACATTGCCCAGAACCGCTTTACTTGACGGGATCCATAAGTAGGGGCGGTGTGCCAGCTCAGATTGCGTGCCGTGGATCTCTATTTTGTGTCCATCTACAAAGAGTGTATTTCCCTCTACAACTGTGGGGATGTATGGCTTAACAGGTGCATTTTCCCCCATTTTTGGTGTCCAGAATGCTAATTTACCCGCGAGCTTTTCTTCAATCACTGCTTTTACGGCAGCTGTGGTTAGGATCTTAGCTTCTGGGAACAAAGCGTGTAGTACTTCCGCGCCAAAATAATAATCCGGATCAGCTTGGCTGATAAAAATCGTCTTTAAGGTTTTGCCGCTGTCGAGTACTTTGGCTGCTATGCGTAGAGCATCCGCTTTGGTAAAACCTGTATCTACGACCATCACTTCACTCTCACCAATCACCAGCGTTGAGTTAACGTGGAAGCTGTTTTTGTCAGCGTTATAAACATCCAGTGTAAGTGGGGCGGTGTTTGCTGCCATCGCACTGCTTGCTAATAAAGTCGATGCTGCTATCAATGTTAGGTGTTTCATATCTTTTGCCTCAATAGGTTTAGTACGGAGCAGATGATATGAAATTGATAGGCTCAGAAAAACATGCCAAACTAAACATCATTGTTTCATAAATCGAGCAAATAAATGGATAGACTCATCGCTGCTAGGGTCTTTGCCGACGTTGCAATCACGGGTAGCTTTACCGCGACGGCTGACAGGCTAGATATGTCTCGCCCTATGGTAACTCGGTACATTGAAGCAATGGAGAGCTGGCTAAACATTCGTTTATTACATCGCACCACGAGAAGAGTGTCTTTAACTACAGCTGGGGAGTCCTGCTTGGAAGAAGTGAGACAGTGGCTGAGGCAAGCCGACACCATAACCGGCTTGGCGAATACCAGCGGCAAACTGTCTGGTTCGGTTCGACTAGCAACCAGTATGTCTTTTGGCTTTTCTCAACTTGTGCCCGCTATTCAACAGTTTATGTCAGCACACCCTGACGTAAATATTGACATTGATTTGCAAGATTCTGTGGCCGATCTCACTGAAAGTCAGATAGATCTTGCTATTCGTATTGCCTCTGCACCGGACCCTTCTTTGATTGGTAAATCAATTGCAGTATGTAGCTCAGTTATCGTGGCGTCGCCGCAATACCTTGCGAATACAAGTGAAATCAAAAAGCCAGATGATCTAGCTGAGCACTTGTGCCTCGGGTATAAGAACTTTCAGCAGCATATCTGGCATTTGCGCAAAGGTAACTCACAACAGTCGGTAGCCGTAAACTGCCGTTTAACTGCGAACGAAGCAACGGCCTTATTGCACGCAGCGTTAAATGGCGCTGGTCTGGCAATTCAACCCACTTATTTGGTTAACCGCTACATCAAATCTGGCGAGCTTAAGCAGGTATTGCCTGATTGGAAGCCAAGCGATATGAATATATATGTGCTCTATTCTTCGAGAAAGTATATGTCTCCAACCGTGAGGGCATTGATAGACTATTTGTCTCACTATTTTGCCAGCACGCCATGGTGATCTAGTAACTGTCTCAATTTTGGTGCTGTCGTGAGTAAGATTGGGAAATTATTTTGATATCTATTCTGAGCTTTCTGAAATCGTCGGGATAGCAATCCAATCATCCCACGAGTTCTCATCTGCTAATTCTCCCCCCCTGGGTTGTTTCTTAGTAAATTTTGCTAAGATAACAGGGTTTTTCACTTCAAATACAAATGTTCCTTGGGAGGAAGAACTTAGCTTGAAGCCTACTTGTGAATCAGAAAAAGCCCCTCCTGGAATCTCAATTAGCTTAGCATCTAGCCCTGATTGTAATTTAGAATCAACCATAATTTCTACTGTCATATTTTCAATAACTACGTCGGATACAACGACGGCAAGACGTCCTTCCATAAAAGCTTCTCTAAGGAATGTATCCGCGCCAATATCTGCTCTAGTGATAAACTCTCTAAATTTTCTTCGTTCAAGGGTTCTTGGGTATGCTTGGCCAAGAGTGATTTTGGCCCGTGTAACAGATTCCTTTTCGAAATTACCATTAAGACCAAGAGCTGCGAATAATTGGGGCAAGACAAAGCTCAAGCCAAGGCTTTTTGATTCATTCTCAGAGAATGTAATGACTCCGCCTTTTAAGCCTGTGCTTGCAAATCCGTCTAAGTCTATAGTTGACTTGCCTAAGACTCTATTTTTCTCCAGGCCTAGGCAGCTATATGTCGCGCAATATTGATTTGATGTGTTTATCGGTTCGTTGGGTTTATTTAAAACGTGGATAGTACCGATTCCAAAATTATCAGTTGGATAAGAGAAAAAGTAGTAGTTATTGTAATCTTCACCTAAAGCGTTACGTACTTTTTCTCGCATTATTCCATTATAATCTTCGTCACAACCCGTAATATATAATGTGCTAAAAATAATACTTATAAGACAGTATTTTTTCATAAAGCAATGACTCCTTTATATTTCAGTTTCAACTCACTAAGTTCAATAGTGCCTATGTCTGTTACAATACTGAATGTACTTACCTTAGCTTGGCTCCACCTCCAGAGAGATTCTCTGAATACGTACGTATCATTTACTCCGAAAAATACACCTGCGATAGAGGGGGTATTTCCGCTGACAAGGCCAAAAGGTTGCTTAATCTGATCAACCGTTAAAGTGTGTTTCTTTGAAGTGGAACTTAATCGTTCAATAATTCCATTATGCTTAATTCCGTAGAGGCCAGAATCAAGGTTGGCAAGATCTAGCCTAGGTGAGCCAGGAGCCTGAACTCTATTCACAAACTTTTCTTGTATATCGGCACTGAGTAAAACTCGCCTAATTACTTTGTCGCGTGGAGATTCATTTGCGAGTTTGAATACCAATGCTGCTATTTTTGGAGTTGCAAAGCTACTGCCATGGTCGTTACGGTTTTTACAATGACCAAATTGACCTGTGACAGTACCTAAATCAATGAATTCTATTCCATCTCCATTACGTGAAAACATACTTGTAATAGCAAGGTTAGCGTCAAAAGCCGAAACAAGAATTGCAGAGCGAGAACGATTTGAGTATACACTCCCTTGAGGTTCAGGAAGGCTCGCTGACTCAATTTCGAGAGATAAATTTGGTGTAGCAGCAAAGATGAAGGTCCGCTCATAAAACCTATGATCCCGAGGTAGAATTCTTATTCCTTGATCTTTTACCCAAAAGGAAGCTGATAAAATTGGAATACCATTGTCGGCTTCAACGTTTTCCAACAATGCTCTCAAATATAAGGCTGGGATACCATCACGAGCAGCGCCTCTTTCAACGTCTTTTTTTATATCGTAAAGCTCTTTCTCGAATAGCTGTTTAGCATGAAAGCCAGCATATTTAGAGTCTATAAAATTCCTGATTATTTTAATTCCTTTTTCAGGGTCTTTCCAAAAATCTAGTTCAAGCCGATGAACTCTTGCCTTTAACTCATCCCATGCTTCAAGCTTAGTCAGTGTATCTCTAACAACATCTTCAACGAGATTACCGTGTGCACAATTGTCTTCTGAAAATTTATCCACTATATATAGAGATGCAGCTCCAGCACTTGGAGCCTGTGGAAGGTGGGATTTTACTATTGTTGGTGAAACTCCAAAGTCATCTTGCAGTAGTTCAATTTCAACATATCCAGAAGGTATTAAAGTTGCCTTTGAGCCGAGGTTTGAGAGTAGTACGTCTATTTTCTCAAATTCACGAGGGGCTATTTTACTTACGGATATTGACAGTGCACCTGAGTCAGCAAGGCTGCGACGTTGATTGTTAATCAAGGTTTTTGGTAAACCAACAGGATCACACCCATCTGCGGAGCAAATTGCTAGCTCCTTTGTTTCAAGGTTAAACTCTTGATATTGATTATATGATGCACCTTCACGGAAAGGACGCACTGGCAGTGATGGAAATTGAAGAGTTTGACCTTGTCTAATTATATTCAAGTTACCAACACCACTAGCTTTAGCTACTGCGTTTGCAATTTGGGTGACTGATAATGGAGAGGCACCATCAGAATATCTAGTGTAGTTTTGTATGATAGAGTAAAGATTTTCGTTCTCTGCTACCGTATGTTCGAAGTACTCTTCTTGAGGCTGCATTTCGATCAAGAGTTTGTTGACCTGACCAATTTCATCATCTGACAGCTTGCTATAATCAACAGCCAGTATCATGCGAGCTTCAGGTGAAGCAGCCGCCTGAAGATTGTGAAAAAGAAAAAAGGCTGCCATCAAGAATATAATTTTCATCGAATCCCTCCTCACGTTACCGACAAATTATAGTCTAATTTTTCTTGGTGCGAGTGAAATATTAATTACTAAAAAATACTATGAGGTTCTACAAATGCTTTATGAAATAAAAATATTTTAAAATAGTTTCTTAGTACTTTTTAAGTTTATGTCCATGTTTTATAGGGAGGAAAATCACCCAGTTATTAAAGGCCTATGCTAAGCTCACCTGACAGTCTTGAATAAGGTTGGTGACTTTCAATTAAGCCGAATATTTTGCAAAAATAGAGTAACGTTAGCTGTAAGAGTTCTATGTAAAATTAAAAAGATAGCTTGATTGAGAAACACAGCCAAGCCCAGCTAGTTGCTGGGCTTGGCATACTTAGCAGATGTAAATTGTTGGGCAAAATTCAGGAGTGGTATAGCATGCGCCGTAGTCTTTACTGTAAGCGCCGGTTCCGCCTGCTATTTCTTTCGTTTGTTTAGCATCTAGCGCTTTATTTGCGTTAAGGTTTTTTAATTTTACTTTTTTCAGTTTCATGTTGTATCCAGTTATTTTTTATCTTTGATTATTCGGTAATGTAGATAAATACCTATTTCTAAGTACTCACCTGTTAAATAATCTGTTTAATTTTTCAACACATTTCAAGCGGGGATGGCAAATAACTTCAGTAGATCTTTTAGTTGTTTGTTTTTTAAGTTGTTTATTATATTGAATTTTTATCAAGTAAATAAATATGACAGCGCTAGACTTTTGTGCATGTCAATCTTGTTGATTGTGCAACCTATATTCAATCAATTGTTGCAGCAAATAGCTGTATACGCCTTACACATTAAAAGAAGCAATGCTAGTATCCTAGTTAGGATAACAATCGAGTTGATAAAAAGTAGGAAGCTAATGGCATTATCATTTCAGACCTTAAGGTTGCACATTATTGAGGTTAACGACGATCTTCCGGCACTCGATCGTGAACGGCTGATAGAGCAAATTCCCCATATCCTGAGTTCTAATGTGGTTGAAAACCTTCCCCCTTATTTTCATGGTATTAATTCAACAAAACAGGCCGAAAACTGGTTTCAGCGTATGCGTTCAGAGAGCCGCTTACTGCAAGTTAAGCTTGGGCAGCATGAGACAATTGGCTTCTTGTTTGTTTACGTTGAAAACGAAAGTGATGCGCATATCGGTTACTTATTGGCTGAAGAACACTGGGGCAAAGGTTACGCCAGTGAATTGCTGCAAGGGTTTATCCATGCAGTTATCAATGCAGAGCTTTGGAGTACCCTCATTGCGGGAGTGGAGCAATCCAACCATGCGTCCATTCAGTTGCTCAAAAAGCTGGGGTTTTCACAGCAAGTGCATGATGAAAACAGTCCACTTTTCTTTGAATATGAGATCCATCGTGTCTGTTGACCTCAGCGGTTTGACTTTTATTTCCCTGAGTGTGCTTTGGTCACAGCGCTCGATTTGTCGTTAGTCCATCAATTGATAAAAGTAAAAAATATAACAATTATTGTTATTTTCTTGTTAATGTAAGCGCTTACATGTTAGGTTTAACATTCAACATACGATTACACCGCGCTGAAAGGTGTGTAGTAAAGCTTGTGTGTTTGAAAAGCGCTATATTTTTCAATTGTTCGGGGTTGTTATGGATTGAAATGTAAGCGCTTTCATTTCTGCAGTTTATGAAGTGATTAAAAGGATCCGTGTTTTAGTGGTTGATCACTAAAGCAGTTTTATACATTACATTTGGAGACATAAAGTGAAAACGAGTAGCAAGTTAATCGCAAAGCTCGCAAACATTAGCGTTATCAGTCTAATTGTTTGTGCGTCTTCGCAAAGTAACGCGGCTGTGGGGAATTTACTTTGGGAAGATAATTTTAATAATTTAGATACCAACACATGGAATATAGATATCGGGGATGGTTGTGACCAAGGTATATGTGGTTGGGGTAATCAAGAATTACAGTGGTACAGTGAAAATAACGTCTATATTAGCGACATTGTAGGCGAGGCGGGAAACAAAGGCCTTGTTCTTGAAGCAAAAAATCAAGCGATAGGCGGCAAGGCATTTACCTCAGGTAAGATCCAGAGTAAGAATAAGCTTGCCGTGCAATATGGCATGATAGAGATCAGAATGAAGGTATCTGATGTCGACACGGGGCTTTGGCCTGCACTTTGGATGCTAGGGACGAGTACTGCTAGCTGGCCGGCAAAAGGCGAAATCGACATCATGGAAATGGGCCAATCTCAAGCCGCTCGCAATGATGCAGGCTTTCCCGGTGCGCCAAGCAATAACTATACAGGTTCAAACTTAATTTTTTATGCAGATGCCGCCTGCAATGAAGGTAATCCAACCTGTGCAGCAAGTGTGGCATACAAAACCGATAATGCACATTTGTCCTCAACCCCCTTAACCAATCGCTTTGTTATCTATCGTACTTATTGGACCGAAGAAACGATCCGTTTCACAGTTGAGGATAATGGGGTCGAATATGATATGTTCGATAGCCCGTTTGCCATCAGTGAAGAGTCAAATGAATTCAACGCGCCATTTTATCTATTGATGAATTTGGCTGTCGGCGGGTTATTTACGGACGCGCTTAGCAACGAACAGGTGAGCGCGCCACTTCCTGGGAAAATGGTGGTGGATTATGTGCGTATTTATGAGCTAGATGGTCAAGGTGAAGTGTTCAGCGGCAATGTCATTGCGCCCGAAGTTGGCACCTTTGGCGTTTTTAGTGAGGGGCCAAGCGATAATCAGTTAGTGCCGGGAAGCAACGCGGATATTTATGTGTGGAACCAAAACTCACTCACTCAGGGTAATACCCCTGCCTATGAAGGCAACGAGGTGATTGCATGGCAGTATTCGCCAGCGCAGTGGTTTGGAGCCGGTATTCAAAGCCGTCAAGCGCGAGACATGAGCAACTTTAGGGATGGTTATTTAAATTTTAAGATTAAAATTCCTGCGGATGTGAGTTTCAGAATTGGCATCGCTGACACTTATACTAATGAGAATTGGATCACATTCCCCGCGAACACCAATCAGTATGGCCTTGTTCGTGATGGTCAATGGGGGGAAGTACGTATTCCGATCACGGAGTTAGCGGGTAGCTTAGTGGCATTACAATCAATTAAAAATCACTTCAATATTGTCTCTGTCGCTGGGCAAGAACCTAACTATTCTTTTCAAATGGCAATTGACGATATTACCTGGACTGGTGGCGGTAGTGCCCCTGTCGATAGCGATCAAGATGGTGTTGAGGATAGCCTCGATCAGTGCCCAAATACTCAACCAAATGAAGAAGTTGATGCGAATGGCTGTCCACTGAATAATTTACCCGATGGATTGGAACAGGTCTCTCTGGATACCTTAACTTTCTATGTTAACACTACCGGCTGGGCGGATGTTCATTATCGAGTCAACGGCGGTGTGCAGCAAAATGTCCGCATGCAAGTGATTAATGGTCGCAATGAGCTGACAATATCTGGGTTAGCAGTGGGGGATGTGGTTAGTTTTTGGTTCACTTACTTACAGGAGGACGGAACGGTCGTAGATACCGCTGAGCAGGCCTACATACTTTCAGAATCTTCAGCTGGTAACGATAGCGATGATGATGGCGTGAATGATGGTATCGATCAGTGTCCAGATACGCCTGTAGGGGATGTGGTAAACTCCGATGGATGTAGCATTTTAATCACTGAACAACTTCGTATCGAAGCGGAAGACTATAGCAACTATTTTGATAACGATGCAGGCAATACAGGTGGCGAATATCGCAATGATGATGTTGATATTGAGCTGACCAGTGACAACGGCGGTGGTTACAACGTAGGTTGGACGTCGGCGGGAGAGTGGCTCGAATATCAGGCTAATTTAGGCGCTGGAAGCTATAACTTGACTGCACGCGTTGCCTCCCAAGTTGGTAATGGAGCATATAATGTTGTTGTTAATGGTAATCTAGTTGCCAGTACCGTTGTGCCTGCTACGGGTGGCTGGCAAACCTTTATTAGTCAAAATATTGCGTCGATTACGTTAAATGAGGGCGTGCATACCGTTCGTGTTGAAATGGCGGGCGGCGAGTTAAATCTAAACTGGCTTGAGTTCAATATCGCTGGTTCATCTAACAATGATAGCGATAACGATGGTGTGCCAGATAATCTAGATCAATGTCCCAATACCCCAACGGGGCGCCAAGTTGACAGCCAAGGTTGTGAGATCAGCTTTGGCACTATTGTGCCACTTTATGATGCAACAACACCTTTAGAGCAAGCTGTGAGTTATGACCGTGGCGATGCACTAATTACGCGTTTTGCTGATCGCGGCCGAGACCGCCATGCAAAAGAAGATCAGTTTCAAATCTATGATCACTATTTATCGCATTATTGGACGCATCGAACTGCGCAATTTGAAATCGCTGATTTTGTAGCTAAAGGCGGCTCACGCATTGAAGTGACCTTTATTACAGAATGGAAACTTGGTGCGCGCGAATTTCGTGCTTGGTATCGTGGATTAGGCACAGTTGCTGAGTACCACGGTAATTACTTTGGTGGCGGTGCGGTCGTTGAGCTTGATAACGGCAGTTATGATACGAACTTTAATAAGATAAGTGATTCAGGTGATCAATATCGTTACAGAGTGATCATTGATGACTACAGACCGCTAAATTGGGACCCAGCGGCAGGCTTTTTGCCTCTTGAAGTTGGTCAGCGCATGGAGTTTGAAGTTAGCCAGTTTCTTGATGCGCCACCAGAAGGACGAGAAAATTATTATGGTACAACGTATTTATACATGGTAGGTGAAGGGCTTGTCCCATGGAAAACCGTTGGCGACTTTGCTGATCCATCATCACAACGCGAAGATTCTTACCCGATTGCAGAAGCGGGGTGGTTAGGAGGCAAAACCACATTGCCATACAATTACACCAATGAGCCTGATAATCACTTTATGCAAATGGCGACCAATTTATCGAGCCAAAATGGACAGGCATTTGTTCAGGGGCGACGTGTTCACCACAGTAGTTTTGTTAATGGTGAGCACGATGAACGCAACGGAGAAAATGGCGTGTTTAGTGCGGTGGTTGGAAAGTCAGGCCCACACTATATCAACGACAGTTGCGCAGCCTGCCATGTCCGCAATGGTCGCGCGGCGCCACCAGCTATTGGCGGCTCCTTGGCAAAGTGGGTGTTTAAAGTGGCCGATATCAATGGCAACACCCATCCCTTATTGGGGAATGTGCTACAGCCTAAAAACACAGGCATAGATACCGAGACACAAGGCGAGGGAGATGTAACGATTGCTTCGTGGACTGAAAATAATGGTTTGCGTTCACCCAATTACCAATTTAATAAAACCACTCCAGCACGCTATTCAGCCCGTATCGCGCCTCAGCTGGTGGGCTTGGGCTTACTTGAAGCGATACCAGAGAGTGCGGTGTTAGCCCTAGCGGATGAAAACGACAGTAACGGCGACGGTATTTCGGGCAAAGCGCAGCGCGTGAACGATCCTATTACTGGTCAAACACGGTTAGGACGCTTTGGCTACAAAGCTGCGGCGGCATCAATTAAACACCAAGTCGCTAGTGCATTTAATACGGATATGGGGGTAACTAACTCGGTATTTCCAAATCCTGACTGTGGGGCATCACAATCAAGCTGCGGAGGTGGCGGTGTAGAAGTGTCTGATCAACATCTCACTGCGCTAAGCAAATATATCGCTTTATTGGGTGTGAGAGCGCAGCGTGGGCTTGACGACCCTGAGGTGCAATTAGGAAAGGCACGCTTTACCTCAATTGGCTGTGAAGGTTGCCATACAGCAACATTTGAAACCAGTGAGTATCATCCATTTGCGGAGTTACGTGCGCAAACGATCCATCCGTATACCGATTTATTACTGCATGATATGGGCCCAGGTCTTGCGGATAACTTAGGTGAAGGCATCGCGAGCGGTGCTGAGTGGCGAACAGCGCCATTATGGGGGATTGGATTGTCTGCTTGTGTGACAGGTGGTGTTGATAATGTGTTAGGTGGGCAAGGCAATGAGTTTTGTACCGCTGAGCCAAGCTATCTGCACGATGGTCGTGCGCGAACGATTGAAGAAGCTATTTTATGGCATGATGGTGAAGCGCAAGCGGCGAGGGTCGCTTACGAAAGTATGTCGGCAAATGATAAATCAGCCGTGTTGGCATTTTTAAACTCATTGTAAATTTGTAAGTTTTCAATATCGTATATTTTGGCCAGATACAGCCACAGGCATAATGTTGAAATCAATTAGTGCATCAAAGCTCATGAAAGTCATGAGCTTTGATGCACTGGAAGTTATTATTACAGTGCTTAGTCTTAAAGCGTGTAATGAAAACCGATGGCGATACCGTCGTCTTCGGTTTGTGACATTTGTGCTTCTTGCGCGGCATCGGCGCTTGAGAAGTCACTAAAGTCCTTACGCGCTTCAATGTACAAAATGGTGTCTTCAGACATAAAGTAGTGTGCGCCTATCACGGCAAACTGACGCTTAAAAACATCATTAGGATCAGCATTAAAATTTGGTTGGATCACATAGTCATCGCCCGCATCAAATACGTTGTAAGCGATAAATGTACGCACGTCATTGTCAAAACGGTAGCTAACAAGCGACTCTAATCCAACGGCATCTTTGATTAAGCGGCCTAGGTTATCGGTATCGTGGTTTTCGTTTTTATTGATGTTTGCAGCTGCATACCAACCTGGCTTATAGAAATCGCCGTAGGTAATACCGACACCATAAATTAAATCTTTAACCGATTGATTTCGACCAGCAGCATACACAATATCAAACTCGCCGCGGTTAACACCGGCTGTGAGAGTTAAGTTTTCGGTTGCTGCATAGGTGAGTGAAGCGCCGTAGGTTGAATTAAACTCTACCATTTGTGCTGCACTATCCCCTTGATTAAATAGGGTTTCACATGAGCTGCTGGAAATATCAACGACATCACAAGTATAAAAATCGTCAGATTTTAGCTGAGCTTGTACCGCAAAGCTCAGCTTGCCAAATTGATTACGGTATTGCAGCACTTTATCACCACGACCAGTACCATTGATCGCGCCGTCGTCTTTGTTATAGGTGTAAACACCTGCGGCATTACCATCCCAAACTAAGCTGTAGTTGGTGCTGTATACCACGTCGTACCAAGCGCCCCATTGCTTTCCTAGGGTAACTTGGCCGTATTCATCGTGCTTAATACCAACATAACCTAATCGGTTATATAAAAACTCGTCTTGTATTGATTCGAAGCGGTTGCTGTAAACAATATCACTACTACCAACAGGGTTTACACCCCATTCAAGTAGTGCGAAAGCCTGCCAGTTGTTTTTCAATTGGCGTTTAAAGTCAAAGTTAATACGCGATGCGCCGTTTACCAACTCAGTCTCGCCTTGAGTGTTAATAACTCGAGCATCGATAAAGCCGCCAATCGTGACACTATTCTTTTCATCTTTGAATATCTCGATAGCGTTTACTGTTGGAATAGTAGTCACGCTAGCGATAAGAGTGGCAGCAAGTGTTCTTTTCATGAATTACCTTGTTTCAATGTTGTTGCTAAATAGGGTTAAATTAGCTAAAAAATGGAGATTATCAAAGCTAAAATACAGGCAAAAGTGAAAAAATATCAAGAAAATAACGTGGTTTTTGGTAAATTTATTCATTTCCTGTTCATTGAGTCTAAATATCAATGAGTTAGGGAAAGCTGCGTTCTGAGGTTATTGATTGATTTTACGCAATAAATGCAAGGGTTTATAGCAATATCTACGTTTTGTGACAGCAAAATAGCACGAAACGGTGTAATTCAGCGAAAAATCAATAAAACATCATGTTTTTGGTAGATAGACTTCTGTAGTCTTCCAATTAGATACACAACTACAAAAGGGAGATTGAGTAATGCTTGTTAAAAAAATTGGTATCTCAAAACTGGCTTGTTTTTCCACCATTATGTTGTTTTTTATCCATGAAGTTCAATCATATAGCGAACCATCAACAGAGTCGTATGGTATTATATATGGTTTTAAAGACGGTAATAGCAAAGCGATTTACTTAAGTGACCAAGATGGTAAATCGCCAGTAAAGATCGTGAAAGCCACGTCAAGTGACGGCTACCCTGCTGTCTCACCATCAGGAGAAAAAGTAACCTTTTACGGTAAATACGATAACTTCAAAACATGGTCAATTCATACCGTTGATATTACTGGCCGCAATATGAAAAGATTAACCAGTAAAAAATATGTGTGGGATAGTGCACCTGCTTGGTCTTTGGATGGAATGACGATAGCGTTTGGCAGAGAATATGAAAATAAGGAAGGTGTTTGGCAAGAAGAAATTTGGTTAATGAATGCAGATGGTAGTGAACAGCGCCAAATTAAAAATCTTGAAGGTCGTGCTCCAGAATTTATGCCAGATGGGCGATTACTATATCAATCTAAAGCCAGCCCAAGCCAAATTAGCATAGCTAATTTGGATGGTAGTGAGGCTATTCAACTTACTCAAGATGACACTGACAACATGTCTCCTCAAATTTCCCCAGATGGCAAAAAAATAGCCTATCTATCTAATAGAGATGGCAATCAGGAGGTATATGTCATGGATATTGATGGAGCCAATAACAAGCGGCTTACTCGTAATGACATTCAAGAATGGGATCCATCTTGGTCTCCAGACGGCACAAAGGTGTATTTCGCTTCAGAGAATGTATATGGCTTTTATGATGTCTTTTCTATAAATGTGGATGGCACATCTATCAAAAAAATACTTCAAAACAGCTCGCAAGCGACAGTTGTGCCAGGTCTTGACCAAGAAACGCTACAAAAGTTAAAGAAAACAAGTGAGCGCCAGTAGACCTGTGCGCTGACCGCAGCTTAAGTTATTTACTTTTGCTGTTGTTGGAGACGACCTAAAAAAGGAAAAGAAGTATCGCGATATTGTGACTAAATCTGGTAATGTTCTACAAAATATTAATAACAACTACGACCAATTAAGAGACCGTTATAATTTTACTATATTGCCAAGATCAACGCGTTGGAATAGTGTTAATAGGCTCGGCTTCATTAGTACGTATTTGATTAGACAAGGCCGAGTCATAGAAGCGATAGAAGTCGCAGAAGGTTACACCGAATATCAACCTAAGTCTTGGCAAGCCTATGAGTCTTTAGCAAAGGCGTTTGAGGCGAATGAGGATAACTTGCAAGCGCTGCAAAACGCCAAAATAGCCGTGCGACTGGTTGATAATGAAGTAAATAAAAGCTTTCTATTGGCATACATTAATCAATTAATCAAGGCGACAGAGCAAATATGCAGCTACGTTCAGTGAAATCATTAACCCTACTTTGTTTGATGCTCTTTTTGATGGTTTTAACCGCCTGCAACAACGATAGCAAACTAGACTTTGACGCATTTGTTGAGAAAAAACTAACAGATTTTCTGATTGAGGAAAATGCACAGGTTGCCTCCATCGCCATTGTGAATGATAAGCTTAACTATCAAAAACAGTTTGGCGAGTTTCCTGATGGTACAAAGCCACACCATGACACCGTGTATGAAATTGCATCCATCACTAAAACTTATACCGGGTTGTTGCTTGCCAAGGCGGTAGTAGATAAAAAAGTGCAACTAGATGAAGATATTAGGGTGTACTTGCAAAAAGGTGATTATCAAAACCTGCAACATCTAGGCAAACCTATCACTTTGCGTCATCTCGCGACTCACAGAAGTGGGTTACCGCAAGATTTTGCATATACAAGCGCAGATATAAAGTCTGGCAAGGCTTTTGAGCTGTTCTCTAACTATTCAAAAGTGAAGTTTTTTGAAGATTTAGCTCAGTACCAACTTACCTCAACGCCTGGTCAGACATTTCAATACTCCAATGTTGGCGCAAACCTGACTGGGTATATTTTGGAAAACGTGTATAACCAACCATTATCTACACTTGTTGCGCAATTGATCACGGAACAATCGGGTGAAGTACACACAAGGTTTCGTTTAGAGCCCAGTGAGATAAGTAAAATAACGAGAGGGGTAGATAGAAACGGAAAAATTGCACCGTTACTCAGTCCACACTCGTTCGCTGAAGGCGGACTAACATCCACTGCAGCTTCGATTGCCGATTATATGCAGTATTTACTCAGCACCCAAGCAGAAGAAGTACTGTTGTCGCGCACCTTATTAACAGAAACCAGCAGTGAACATGGCCACGCATTTTTTTGGAATACATACGAGTATCACTCAGCTAATCCTATGTTCTATCACAGCGGAGGCTCTACGGGGACTTCCACTTGGCTTGCGCTTTATCCAAAGCAGAAGTTAGGAATATTTATTGCCACGAATGTTTCAGCGAACAACACGCAAGGGAAACTAAATGATATTGCCAATGCGATTGTTGAAAAGTATGAGCAAGTTGGACAGTCAAAATGACAAGCGAATGTAGTTTCAAAGTATGGCAGACCCTATTGAATATCTTGAGCGTCGCCTTTGCAGATTTAAGCATATACTAGGAGGTATCATGAGTTGGAAATGCAAAAATTGTAGTACTGAGATTGAAGAAACAAGTTTTGAAGTTTGTTGGAACTGTGGTTGTGAGAAAGGAAAAGAGAGCTTACCAGAATTAAAAAGTCCGTCATTACAATGCCTTCGTTGTGACTCGTCTATGGTGAAATTGGGCTCCAAAGAGTTTCATGAAGGCTCACGATGGGGGGTTTTAGGTAACTTGGGTGAATTACTTGTTAGTAGACAAGCACTTGATATGTTTGCCTGTAAAGCTTGTGGTAAAGTTGAGTTTTTCATCCCGAGTGAGAAAGAAAACAAATAACCAAAATTACTATTGGTAGCTTTCGCAGTGGGTTGTGCGCTAAGTTACTGATTTTGGCCTTAGGGTTAGTAGTTGGATAAGATATGAGTTTACTTGCATGGATACTTTCTCATGTCACACTTGCGGCATTTTGGCTTTGGATTTTAAATTTTGGTGGGGCTGAAAAAATAGAAGGGTGGAAGTCGTTCTTTATCATAGGATGGTTTGCTGCGCTATGGACTGCTGAACAGTTGCGTTTGTATGCACTGTGTATACTCGTACTACAAGTTCCTTGGTTTATTGCAGGCCTTTTGATGCCGCAATGGCGAGGCTTTGCGGTGTAACATCAATTTGCTTAATTAAGTGCTCCACTTTGAGGCGAGAAAATCTTGTCGATAACACCGCTTCCGCATCCTGCTCACGCTAAGGTACCTACGTCCTGTAGGCAAGACAAAGATTTTGCTATTTAGTTATTCTAAATAAGAAACCTTTAACGCAGTTAGTGTCAGATTTACTCCTTCAAATTGAGCAAGTATTAAGACAAACTGGTGTCATTGTCAGGTTTTGTAAAGGTGCTTGGATTTGTCTGTTTCCTAGTGCAATTATAATTACTTGAAACTAAAGGCTCTAATAAAAGGATAGTTTATGAAGCAGATGAGCATTCTAATTGCTATGTTTTGTAGTTTAATAATTTGCGATAAAAGTTATGCCCAAAACAATTACGGTTTAGGACAAAAGCCACCGGGATTAACACCCGAATTATTTGCTCCCGGTGTCGTTTCTACGGATGAGCACCGTGAGACTGAAGTGTTGTTTTTGCCAGATATGTCAGAGCTTTCTTTTACTCGCTCTGGTGGAGAATATCAAAAACCAACATGGATTGTGATGCAATATAAAAACAATCAATGGATTGAAAAATCAATACCTGAAGCAGATAAAAAAGCATATCAGGAGCAATTTAGCCCACCGGTTTCACACATACAAAACATCGAGCGTTTTAAAGATATTCCAATCAGAGGTTATACTACCTCAGCAAAAGGGACACACTACTTTTATGTCTTAGATTTGAAAGACGGCAGTGGGCATTTGAGTTATTCACGGCTTGTTGATGGCAAATATGAAAAGCCGCACAAAATGAGTAAAGCAATTAACCAAGGAAAGTACATTGCCCATCCCTACATAGCACCAGATGAGTCTTATATTATGTGGGATGCTGAAAAGGAAGGTGAAAACACGCCTGATATCTACATTAGTTTTCGTAACCAAGATGGCACATGGACAAACGCAATAAACATGGGAGATGCGATTAATACGGCTGCGTACGAGCAACGTCCTAAAGTATCACCAGACGGAAAGTATTTATTCTTTTGGCGAGGTGACAAAAAAGTCAGAAAAGACGGCTCCAGTTACTGGGAAGGTAATCCATACTGGATGGATGCGAAGGTTATTGAAACGCTGAGACCAACACGCTAGCACTCAATTATTCTAGGTTATACGACCACTAAAAACCTAGACTAAACAGCCGCAATCCGGCCATTTTTTAGATGCAGTCAAAGTGCTATTTCGCGCAGTATAAAGAACCTTCACCATACTATTTATCGCGGTTTGAAGTTGTCTCTGTGTTGCGCTTTGAATGTTAAGGAGCAATATGCAATTTCCAGAATTTGAAACACCACGCTTGAAGCTTACAGCACTATCCACAAGCGACAGTAATGCTATTTTTGAACTATTTTCAAACCGAGAGGTAGTGAAATACTACGATTTAGAGGCGTTCAGTGAGCGGTTACAAGCTGAAAAACTCATAGATTTCTTTCATTCTCGATTTGTTAGCGGTGTTGGGATCCGTTGGGCTATCCGATTAAAAGGCACCGAGCAGCTTATAGGTACGTGTGGCTTTAACTCATGGAACCCGGCGATGAAAAATGCAGTTATCGGTTATGATTTGATGCCGAAATTTTGGGGAAAGGGTTATACCACTGAAGCATTACACCAAATTATCACCGCTGCGTTTGGTGGTTTACTGGGATGTGGCGCACTGAATCGAATTCAAGGAGATACGGTGGTGGGGAATCATGCATCAGAGGCTGTGCTAGAAAAGCTAGGTTTTAAAGCTGAGGGGGTTAGACGACAAAGTGGATACTGGAAAGAACAATTTCACGACCTAACGTGCTTTGGGTTATTAAAGTCAGAATTTAATCGCTGAGCCAATATTTTTTAAAAGGAAAGACTATGGACATCTGGACACTACTTTTATTTATCCCAGCGTGCTTTGCCTTGAATATGGCACCAGGTCCAAATAATCTTTTAGCGCTAAATAATGCTCGTCGTTATGGTTTTCGTATAGCTCTACTTGCAGGACTTGGAAGGCTCGCCGCATTTTGTGTGATGATTGCGCTTGCCGCGTCAGGCCTTGCAGTTGTGCTGTATACGTCGGAAATATTGTTTCTAGCCATTAAAACTTGTGGCGCGCTCTATTTATTATGGATTGCTTATAATTTATGGCGCTCAGACGTTAGTCCAGTTTCAGATGATGTCCGCAATCTGAGCATTATCGGACTGATGAAACAAGAATTCGCCCTTGCTACGGGTAATCCAAAAGCAATTTTGATATTTACCGCTTTTCTCCCTCAGTTTGTCGACGTTGCAAAAAATGTGACAGAGCAATTTTCACTATTGGGAGCTATTTTTCTCGTTCTGGAAATAGTGGCTATCGCTATGTACGCTGTTATTGGGCTGTATCTAAGGCAGTGGTTTAGTAAACCTAAACTGGTTAAACGTTTTAATCGTGCATGTGCTTCATTTTTGGCGCTATCTGGCGGCAACTTACTGTTGAGTAGACAGTAGCGATGCCAAAGTTAGTGACTCGCTTGCCCATAAAGTGATGCTGTTTCTCAATTTACTCATCTGGCCTTGCGTGTGCTTGACAATAATTAGGGCCTGTTGACCTTTGCTGTTTGACTTTTGTTCTCCTGAGTGTGTTTTGGTCGCGACGCTCGACTTGCCGCCTAGTAATCTAGGCAAAAGTTGAGCAACAATGAACAAAGCGCACTCAGGTGAACCCGAAGGGCAGCGCTTGATTGGCATTTCTACTGTGTTATCGCCTGACTCACATAGAATGACTATGCTACGCCGGCTCTGCCTTGTATAAATACCAATCAAACTGCTGCAAAAACAAACTTGAAAGATAAACAGGCCCTAATCATTACGTGAAAGTATCGGTATGAATATAAAACTATTTCTCACAAGTACACGAATTATTACCATTCCTTAGGAGTGGTGGTTTTGTGTGCTTTTTTAATGAACCCACCAAAGTAAGGTGGGTTTTTTTGTATCTGCCTTGTGGGGCCACAGCAAGGAGGTTACATGAAGAAAGTAGCAGTTTTTGGTAAACCGGGAAGCGGCAAGTCTACGGTGAGTAAAGGACTGGCCGCGGCAATACGCATCCCGTTATATCAATTAGACTCGATGCTCTACCAAGCAAATGGCGAGTTTGTTGAAAGAGCCGCTTTTGATAAAGCACATCAAAACATATTGAATACTGATGCGTGGATCATTGACGGCTTTGGTCCGTTAGATGCGTTTAAACAGCGCTTAGATGCAGCAGATACCTTAGTCTACATCGACTTACCATATCGAGTGAGTTATTGGTTTGTGATAAAACGTCTTTTAAAAAGCATGATCACTAAGCCTGAAGGCTGGCCAGATGGTAGCTCAGTGTTTAAAGGGACGGTTGCCAGTATTAAAACGTTAAGGCGCTGTCCACAATTTTGGAATGAAGAATTCTTATCGCAGTTAGAGCAAAGCGCGCAAACCAAAACACTCTATGTGATTAAGTCGGTTGCGGCGCTTGATAGCTTTGTACGCCAACATGCGAAGTAATATCACCTAAGGGTAAACGTGAGTAATGTATTGATTTGCAGCCTTTGGTGTTACGTCCTTTGAGCTGGACATGATGAATAATAAAACTTGTGGCGGTCTTACCCACACTAAAACGGTGATACATCATCATATAATCGTAACCATTATTTGCCTTTGTACCTTTTTTGTTGTGCTGTATACTTAGCCGGTTTGATAATTGCGCATGGAGAGACGCGTGAGAAGAGTTGTAATATTTAATAAGAAAAAGCATTTTTTTTGGCCAGGACCAGACGTTGAGTTACTCAACCAAGAGATTGAGCAGATAGAGCAAGATGGTTGGAAGGTGCTGTCTGTCACGGCTAACTGCGATTTTTTAGGCAATATTGGCTCTTTTACAATCTTAATTGAGTCTTAATTTGTCTGCCGTGAAGCTTGAATTAGCTTCACGGGCGTGCTAATTTGCTTTCGCTCTGGTGGACGACCTCCAGAGCTTTCTTTTACTGGCGGGGACGACCCCATTTTGGAGTTGTCATGAGCTGGTTGCTACTTGTTTTTGCAGGTTTATTGGAAGTCGTTTGGGCTATTGGTTTGAAATTTACCAACGGTTTTACGAAGCCTGTTCCCTCAATTATTACTTTAGTGGCGATGGCCGCAAGTTTCTACTTTCTCAGTGTTGCACTACGAACTTTACCGCTTAGCGTTGCTTATTCTGTCTGGGTTGGAATTGGTATGCTAGGGTCGATTATTGTTGGCTTTGTCTATTTTAAAGAGCCGTTGTCATCACTTAAGCTACTCAGTTTGCTGTTGATAGTGATTGGAATTATTGGTCTGAAATTATCCTCTCAGGGTTAAATTACAGCTATAGTTAATCGGAGCTTAGGTTAGATAATTCCACTTCAGATGAAAAGGAAATTCGATGACGATTGAACTGAATATGGCGGGGTTACAAACGCTTGTCGAGACTACCCTCACACCACTTAAAGACTATCATGGTGATTTGTTACCTTGGCGCGGGGAAATAGTAGAAAGCCGTAGCTTCGCATTGGAGGGGATAACCGCAAGTGTTACCGGTGAAAGTAAGATAGAGCTTATCAACGCAAGCACTGTTATCGATGAAGACGGTATTATTGGTGAGCAAAAAGAGGTTAATGCAGATCTCGAACCTACCACAACACTTACCTATAGTGATGAGGTGTGCTGGATAAAATACAGCACACACATTGACTTTGATCTCACCGGTGCCTCCAAAGCGGAGCTGCTTGGTATCAATATAGATGGGCAGGCGCAATGTAAACTAGCAGCCTACCTTTGCCATCAATCACATGAAGCTGTGGGTCTTGCCTTAGGCCGCGACCTTGCAGCTATGCCGGTTATTTTCGATGTTGAGGATGTTAAGTCACTTGCACCTAACAATGCATTGATGATGGAAACGGCAGGGGCGTTAACGGTGAGCGCCAATTTTAGGTGGTCAGATATAATCGCGCAAAATCTCGATATGTTTAGCCGCTGGTTGGATCAAGGAGAATTACTTGATATTAACCTTGATTCGGCTTCGAATGTGGACCTTAATATCGAGATCCGTGGTGGCTTTCGTGTTGTCTTTTCTAAACGCTTAGATAAACCACACCATACTTTCCTCGCAATTAAAAAATCAACATTGTCGAATACCGCTTTAACAATCACTGGGGGAGTGAACGCCAAATTTGCCGACCAAACCGGATTTAAGCAAGCTTATTCGAGTATTTTGACAGGGATATTCAACGCACCTCTGGATAAGGTTGAAGAAATCCTCTCACTCGTCGCAACAGAATCACCCGATGAAGCGCAAAACGACCTGATCTTAAGATTAAAAGATCGCTTACAGCTTGATCCACTAACGGACAGTTTAGAACGACTTCAAAGCGAGCTGCTGACCATTAAAAAAACGGTGTTAGCAAATATTGAAACAGCTGCAAAGCTAAAAGCCGAGTTAAGTGTTAAGTTTGAATACACGCGTTTATCCAGTCATCAATCGCTGCTTGAGGCGAAATTAACTACCAAAGGCCTAGAGCAGGTGCATCTTGATGCGCTATTTGGGCGGGTTGGTACTATCACTCAGCATAGTTATCAAGATGAAATCGAGATAGAGCGCTTCTTCTTTCAAACCAGTACTGAAATCAAGCAAGCCTATGGATTCAATTTAGGCTTTGGTGCTTGGTCGGCCATGAGCCGTAACAGCTATTCATTTAAAACCATTGAAACAAGAGACAAGCTAAATAGAGTGCAACTTGCTACGCTTGGAATGCGTGGTTATCAAGATGATATTAATGGCGATAAATGTCATTACTACCTCAGCTTTGATGCTCAGATGGTGGCCTTTTCAACATCAACGCCTCCTAAGCTACGCGAGTTTACGCTGGGTCTGACGCTCGTACATGAACAGCAAGAGGCGAGTGTGACCAGTAACGAGCTGGACCACTTGGTCGATGATTTATCGGTATGGGGCATGATCCCAGAGTTTGAATATGAGGATACAAAACACCGGTTGAGCGAGATACTCAAAGATGCCGATAATGTGCGAATCGTTAAAACCTTAAACCTAGACCATGACGCGTTTATTCAGCTATTACCTTTATTAGGTCAGTTTGATAGTCGAAGACTGGCCATCTCGCTTGCCGCTGCATTACCCATTAATCATAAAATACTACCTGAGCGGGCAACTATAGAAAATCGAGTGAAATTATATGATGCGATTTTTGAGGCATTGTTAAATTCGCAACTTAACTCTCATAACGAAGTGGCTCTGGCGACATATCAATATCTCAAAGCAAAAGGGTGTCGAAAACTTGCAGGAAAAGAGCGGGATTGGCGCAGGCTAGGTGCGAGCAAATTCCAAACCCTTGCAGGAATAGTCGAGTTGCATCCGCGGATTTTGCACGACATTAAAAACCTATGCGATGGTTTTGCACAACTTAAACTCTCTTATCACCAAGAAGGGGATTATTCTGTGCTTGAACAAGCATTTAATCTTTTTGATGACATGGGCGAACATGGATTCTATAACCGCTTTTTCGCCCATTATGTATTGCAATGTACGCGCACTTTTCCTCAGGCACAAAATGGCACCAAAGTGACGGTGAAGCTAGAGTTTGTTAAAGACGGTAAAGAAATTGATGTGCTTTGGGGCAAGCGCTAGGGGGCTATTGCTCTCGCTTCGCTCTAAACTTGAACAGCCATCACTCTTCTTTAAGATCATTGCTTAATTTTCTCTTCAGTTTCGCTACTGCATCATGTTGGCAATCTAAGCCCATATACAAGTAACACATTGTAATTGTGGGTGACTTTTATTTGTTGGACTTACGGTCGGTTAGATAAAACGAGATCAGTCCATGTAAAGGCGGTTTGTATCCATATGAATGATGTAGTTACTGACAAAGTACGGTTTACTTTTAAAAACCATCCCCAAGGATGTGCTGAAGAATTTATTGTTGCTATGGCAGTAGGCGATAACATTTATCAAATAAAAGGTGCCCCGCTTTTTGCTTTTGGTGTTAACTACGGCGACCACGTTTTGGTTGCACCAGATAGCGAAGGTGCTTTAGAAGTTATCGATATAGTGGCTCGAAGTGAGTATCGTTCTTTGCGGATCCGCTTTACAAACGAGTTAGAAAATGCCAAAAACATAGAGCTGCTTCAAGAGCTTATTCTATCTGGCGTGGAGAGCGAGCAATTTGATGATGGGCGCTTTGCGTTGACGGTTTCACCGCAAAGAGAATACGAATCTTTTATCGATATCTTGCATTATTATCAGGAGCTTGGCGTATTGAAGTATGAACTTACCGGCGAGCCCCACGATAGCTTCGATGGTAAAAGTGCATAGCTAAGGAAAATTACCTAATTCTTCTCAAATTCAGTGGCTTAGTGTTCAGTTTTGTGTTTCACTTGGAACTTTAATAGGCATGGTAATTTACTATCGTACTTAGTTTAGGATAATGGCGAAATACTAAGGAAACACAAGGATGGCTGTCAATTTTGTTGGAGGATGTTTATGTGGGCAGATCCGTTTTACCGCGATTGGCGTCCCTCGTAACCCTCATACCTGCTCATGTAAAATGTGCCAAAGACATAGCGGTGCACTAACCGTTGCATGGGTAGAGTTCGCAAGTGAAGAGGTAAGCTGGGATGGGCCTGGCGGTGCGCCTAAGGTGTGGCGTTCTTCGGATTATTCATCGCGCGCTTTTTGCCCTGAGTGTGGTAGCACATTAGGTGCAATAGATGACGCGCCTGTCATTGCATTAGTGCTCGGCGTTTTTGATGCCAATAGTCGTAAAACCCTAGAACCCAAATCCCATTCTTATATTTCAAGAAGGCCAAAATGGTGGTGTATAGGATGCAATTAGTCTCTGTGCCGTATGTGAGTAAATTATGACTTATTACGTTATCGAAGATGCGTCGTGGCCTGAGATCCTAACGCTACAAAATCAGGCGTATCATGATGTTGCGCCGGAAACTGTGGATATCCTAAAAAGTAAATGGATGCGCTCGCCAAAGAGTTGTTTTGTTTTTAAACAACATCGAGCCGTGGATGCCTATTTACTGGCGCACCCTTGGTACGATGAAAAGCCGCCGAGTCTGTTTACATTATACCAATCTACCTAAATACTTGCTCAATTTGAAGGAGCAAATCTGACGCTAACTGTGTTAAAAATTTCTTATTTAGAACAACTAAATAGCAAAATTTTTGCCTTGTTATCGACAAGATTTTCTTGCCTCAAAATAGAGCACTTAATTCAGCAAATTGGTATTACTTCCTGAACAGCCACCTAGTTCGTCGTTGTTTCTACATGACCTAGTTGTTTCACAAGCCGTATCTGGGCAGGGAATTGGTGCCTTGATGATTAAACGCTTAGTTGAGTTGGCGACCCAAATGGGGTACTGTCGCATTCGGCTCGTGGCTGTACAAAATAGCGTAGGGTTTTGGTTGAAACTAGGCTTTGTTCCAAAGCCAACTAAGGTATGCAAAAGTTATGGTGAAGATGCGCAGCTGATGGAAATGAAAGTGTAAGGTGCGCCAGCTAAGCTTGGAAGTTATGAAAGTAGCCATACGGTAATTTACGATGATAAAAAAAATAGTAATTATATTCTCGCTGCTGTTTGCATCTAGTCACGGCAGTGCCGATGAATTAAAGCCATTCACAAGCGATGGTTGTAGTGCATTTCCTGATGGTACTTTGGCGCAAAATGAACTGTGGTTGAGCTGTTGCACGGCACATGACCTTGCCTACTGGAAAGGTGGTACCGCTATAGAGCGCGAAAATGCCGACATTGCCTTGCAAAAATGTGTTGCTGCGGTAGGTCAAGAAGAAGTGGCAACCTTGATGTTAGCGGGTGTGCGACTTGGTGGGTTGCCTTATTTACCTACGCCATTTCGTTGGGGGTACGGGTGGTCTTATCCTAGACGCTACGCCGAATTGACCGCTGAAGAGATAGAGCAAGTAAATAAGCAGATGGCAAAACTAGCATTAGACAAAAAATAAATTGACGCAAAGTCAAATTCTGTATATTTTCTCCGCGATGTTTCAATGAGGGCCATACAGTCAACTCGTCAACCCAATATTAGGCAGATCCTCACACGCATTAAGTGCCTGTGATTTTAACCTTTTGTTCTGAATTTGGGAAACGGATAAGACTGCATCAGCCGCTGTTTATAGCCGATGTTGCGTCCCTTTTTTCCGCTGCTCAAATTCCTTTGATTTGGGAAATTCGCATGGCTGAGCCAAGTGCAATTAGCATCATTCCCCCAGTCGTCGTATTGACGCTTGCAATTATCTTACGTCGTCCTATCTTGTCCCTTGTTTTAGGGGCGCTTGTAGGACTCGCATTGTTAGACCCTGCCACCGTATTGGCAAATTTTGCTGATGCTTCGCTAAAAGTGATGGGCGATGAAACCATCGGCTGGCTTATTCTGGTATGTGGTACGTTTGGTGCTTTGATAGCGCTGTTGGTGCACACGGGCGGTGCCTTAGCATTTGGACGTAATGCCCTGAAAATGGCAAAAGGGCCAAAGTCGTCTTTGCTTATGACCTATTTTTTAGGTGTGATCATTTTTATTGATGATTATCTTAATGCGCTGACGGTTGGTGAGACGATGCGCCGCGTTACCGATAAGTTTAAGATTTCTAGGGAAATGCTTGCCTATGTAGTGGATTCAACTGCTGCGCCTATCTGTGTTTTAGTACCACTTTCGACTTGGGCGGTGTTCTTTGGTGGTTTGCTGGTTGACAACGGTGTCGCAGGAGAAGGTCAGGGGATCAGCACGTATATTCAGGCCATTCCTTACATGCTGTATGCTTGGGTGGCTGTAATTATGGTGCCACTGGTGATATTTGGTGTTGTGCCACTATTCGGCCCAATGAAAAAAGCAGAGCTTGCAGCTAAACAAGGGCAGCCTGCGCTTGAGCAGGTTGATTTGGAAGAAGTACATACACCGGATCACTATGCTGCAAAAGCCATTGAGCAGGAATTTGAACAAGCCGACACTCAAGGTAAACTGGTTAACTTTTTGGTGCCCATTGGTTTGCTGGTGGCGTTTACGGTGTATTTTGACATTGATGTATGGAAAGGCTTGTTAGCGACTTTGGCAGTGACTATCCCATTTTATATGGTGCAAAGGTTGATGCCGCTTGCAGACATGCTTGAGCAAATGATCAATGGTTTTAAATGCATGCTACCTGCAATAGGAACGGTTATCGCCGCATTTATCTTTAAGGATGTGTGCGATCAGCTGCTATTGCCACAATATGTGATAAATGCACTGAGTCCTTATATGACAGCTGGTTTACTGCCTGCGATGGTGTTTTTATCTATGGCTATTTTGGCCTTTGCAACTGGCTCTAGTTGGGGGATCTTCGCCGTGACTATTCCTATCGTGATGCCATTGGCCGTTGCTGTAGATGCTAATATTCCTTTGGTGATAGGCGCGTTGTTGTCGGCATCATCATTTGGAAGTCAGGCGTGTTTCTACTCGGATTCTACGGTATTGGCAGCCCAAGGCTCAGATTGTAACTTAGTCAGTCACGCCATCACTCAACTACCTTATGCGTTGATTGCGGCTGCAATTGCCTTTGTTGGTTTCTTGATTATTGCTTAATCGCAAGTACGTTTTAGGGTTAGTTTTGCTAACCCTTCGAAGCTAACTTCCCAAAATACTTACTCTATTGCTCAAGTCTTGCTAGGCTATATAACCAGACTCTAAAAGTGTAAGGATAGCAATGTCCACACCTCGCAAGTTGGCCGAAAATTATCGCGAACTGATAAGTAGTATCGGTTTCTACCCCTCTTTACTTGCAGTTGCATTTTTTATTTTCGCGCTCATAACCACGGCACTTGAATATGCAGCTCCTATCAGCAACTTTAAGGAGCTTATAGCGATTGTACTGGTCGACAGTGAAGAGAACGCACGAACCATTTTAAGCACGCTCGTGGGTAGTATCATCTCATTGACGGTATTTAGTTTTTCAATGGTGATGATTGTGCTGAATAATGCCAGCGCAGGGTTATCACCTAGAGTACTGCCGGGCCTTATCACCAGAAAGTCGCACCAGCTGGTATTGGGGTTTTATCTCGGGAGTATCATTTATGCCATCATTATGCTGATAAACATTCGTGGCGTAGGCAATGGTGAAACTGGGATCCCGGCGTTAGGGGTTTTATTTTCGCTGGTGTTTGGATTGATCTCTTTAGGCTTTTTTGTGTTTTTTATCCATTCAATCTCCCGCGCCATACAGGTCGATAATGTGTTAAATGATCTGTTTAACAACACCAAAAGTGAGATGAAGAATATTATCACCAAACAGCAAGAGCAGCCTTTTAATAACTTTCCTGACTTCTCAAGTTGGCATAACCTACCCAGCACAGAAGAGGGGTATTTTAAGGGAGTACACAGTGACAAACTGTGTGCGTTGTGTGAGCAACATGACTTAAAAATATATATTGCAGTTAAACAAGGGTTTTTTACCGTTAAAGGCTACCCGTTTCTTAAGTGCAACAAGGATCTTAGCGAAGATGAGGCGCTACATGATGCGTTACTTAGCTGTTTTATTTTTTATGTCGAAGAGTACATCAGCGACCATTATCGCTATGGCTTAACACAAATCTCGGAGATTGCAGTGAAGGCCATGAGCCCAGGCATTAATGACCCCGGTACAGCGGTAAAGGCGATTGATATGCTGAGTATTTTACTTATCCAGCGTTTGGATATTTGCGATGTGAACTACTCCTTTAAACACGCTAAAAATGAGCCGCTTTTATATATTCACGAAGCGTCTTTTGATGAATTACTGCATGATAATTTTACTCCGATAAGAAACTATGCAAAGACCGATGGCTATGTCATGGTCAATGTGTTGGAAGCGTTTAAAAATATACTGTTTCGCGCAAGTGCGGATCAACACGCGACGGAAAGCTTATTTAATTACTTAGAGGCCATCATCGACGATGTGCGCAATACCATCACTAATCCGTTTGATCGTCAACGGATCATTGAAATGCTCGAGGCCATTGAGAAAATCAATGGCGACAAAGGAGAAGCGCTTATTACACAATTTACACGAGAATAAGCGTGAACCTTTTTAATTCAGCGCAAGCTTAGCAAGACCGGCGGCAATGGCAGAAAGAGAGAGTAGTCTCAGTAAAATGATAGCAATATCAGAGCTGCCGCCTGCAGACGTATTTCGATAAACTAAGGGATAGTCAAAGAATATAAGCAAGTAGAGTAAGTCAAAAAAGCCGATCCGGGTGCCATTGAGTTCTACTTTTGTACCATCTTTTAATAAGATTTCGGCAAAGCATAAATTGGCCGTGGTTTTTATTCTTCCGCCTTTGCGGTCGTTCAATAGCAAGTAATGAAAGGTGATTTCAGTAATGTCTTCTCTAGCAATTTTTTGCGTACCAGTTACCTTTGTTTTTATCGCTTTGGGCGAAATGGTTAATTGGTTTTTCGACACATCCATCACCCATTGAGAGCCAAAGCCAAATTTTTTGTACAGCATGACTCTTTTAGTAAAAAAGATAATTAAAAATGCGATTAAACAAGTAGGAAAAGCAATATAGCGTGGGTACTCACCATCAATAAAGGACGCTGTGATAGCCAAGGCAAAGACGAGTAATGCAAATAAAAACTCAGCGCCACCGGAAAGCATGCCCAGCGCAGCGATAGATTTGAGTGATACTTGAGAGTTATCGTTCAATTCATTTTTGTTTTTTAGAGTCACATATTTGAACCACACTTTATCCGTGAGTGATAAATCGAGTGTGTGTTTGGCTAAGGACAAAGGGCACCTCCTTGGTATTAATAAAAGCAATGGTCCTGGTCCATTTATATCGCATTTCCATGAAACTTGGAAATTTTTCAACTGGTTGCGTTGTGTTTTGACTAATAGATTGGTACTTTTTTGATTACCAATTGGTACAATTATGGGAACGTTTGGGAAGCGGAATATATGATCCAAAAATTAAACAATCGCGATGCGTCGATGGCGAGAGAGATTTTCAATGTATTTCAACGCTCATACAAAGTAGAAGCAGAGTTAATTGGGGCGAGTTATTTTCCGCCTTTATCTCGAACGATAGAAGATATATGCGGTGCGACGAGTCACTTTTATGGATATTTTGAAAATCAAAATCTTGCCGCAGTCATTGAAATTGTCATTTTTGAGAAAACGCTAGAAATAGATAGCCTGACTGTCGATCCCAGTTATTTTCGCAAAGGGATTGCGGGTAAATTACTGAATTTTGCTTTAACGGAGTTTGATGCTGCAAAAGTGATTGTTGAAACTGCGACCGCAAATGCACCTGCGATAAAATTGTATAATAAGCATGGTTTTGTTGAGTACAAACGCTGGCTGCCCGCACATGGTATTGAGAAATTAGCGCTGGCGGTGGGTGTTTGTAGCTAATCGGATAATTAATGCCTTTCTAGCAGCCAGTTTTAGCGCTAACTGCGTTGAATTTACTTCCAATAGCCAGCTAAGTATAAATTGTCATGTAAACTTGATGTTACCCAATGGTTGGTATGTTATATTGTATCTAAATTGGTGCAAGGTTTATTTTATGATCACAATAACGGATGGACCACTTCATCTTTACCAAGTGGAGCAAGGTGGTATTTTGGTTACAGGCATTTTGGCCGAGCTTGACGTTTCAGCGTTACCTGAGCAAGCAATTTTGCCTCACGAGTCGGTTTCGGTTTCCCATGCTATGGCGCTGAAAAAGCGTGTTCAGAGCGAGAAGTTGCTGTTACCCCCTTGTCTTTTGGTCGGAAAACTTGACTTGGATGAGGTGCGATGGCAAGCGGAATGTATTGAAACTGCGCAGTGGTACAGTGATTGCGGTGAGTGTACTCATCGCCTCTATGTTGTTGAAAGCCCTTACGTGCTACAAGAATTCAGGCAGCAGATCTCAATGCACCAGCAATGGCTAATTGCAGATGGACATCACAGGATGTTTGCAGCAAGCCAACGTCATGCGCGTCAATCTCGGATGATGGCATGGTTAGTTCCACAGCAAGATGCGGTGATAACGAGTTTCGCGGTGCAGGCATCTTACACACAAGCTGTAGATGTTACCAAATTCAAACAGCACCTTAGCAATTTTGATATCTGTGAATCCTCGGAGACTGAGGCCGATTATACTATTTGGTTGGGGAAAGCTGCTCTATATTTTGTCCTACGACGCGCGACAAGCGATTCTTATCTTATTCAGACCCAGTTGCGTAGAGCACTGCAGTCACTGCCAGCGTTTGAGGAGCTGTGGTCTAAAAATAAAGTTGAGCTGAGTGATGACGCTCATGTTGTAACAGCCATCTGTCGCGCTCCCCAAATTGAAGACATCTTTGCTGCTGCTAAAGCAGGTAAGTACTTTCCAGAAAAGTCGACCTTATTTACGCATAAGGCCGACAGTCAAGTACTTTACCATTTAAATCAGCAGGCAGCTTGTGCTTAAAAGCCCTCACAGAGGGCGATACTTACAACTGTTTAAAGGCTTCAAGCACCCTAAGGTTTTGCTCCGGAAGCCCGATGCTTACTCTCACAAAATGATCAAAACCTGATTCTAGCCAAGGTTTTATCATTATTCCTTGTTGCAGCAGCAAAGATGCGACATGCTCAGACGGCTGCTTGACATCAATAAATAAAAAGTTTGCTAGACTTGGCGCGACAAAATAACCCAGCTCAGTGAGGGCGGCGCTGAGTTTTTCCCTCTCGCGATTCGTTTGCGTGACCGTGTCTGCCAAATAGGAAGGATCTTGTAGTACCGCGATCGCTGCAAGTTGTGCTAGTCGATTTACATTGTAAGGAGTACGTACGCGGTGCAGATAATCCGCCAATTGTGCATTTGCCATTACGCCGTAGCCCACTCTAAGCCCTGCAAGACCATAAGCTTTGGAAAAAGTCCGTAATACCGCGTAGGGGCGGGGCTGTGTTTGAAGTAGCGTTAAGCTGTCGACAAACTGTTTATGGCCTTGGGCGTACTCGCAGTACGCTTCATCAATGACGATAACCGTATTGAGCGGACAGGCATCAATGAGGCGCTGCAAATTATTGGCATCAAACGTACAACCTACAGGGTTGGACGGGTTGGCAAGCATAAGCATTTTTAAGTCTGGGTGATGTGCGATAGCATCGAGCCAATCATCAATTCGATAGGACAAATCGCTTTGCATCGGCACCTCTAGTACCTTTGCCCCCATCATATTGGCGTAAATCCCATGAAGCGCAAAGGTAGGCTTAGCCACTAACACTTTATCACCTCGACTGAGAAAGGCTTTGCAGAGCATTGAGAGTACATCCTCAGAGCCATTGCCGAGTACAACTTGTTCTCTGGCAACGTTAAGTTTAGTTGCCAGCTGCTCGCTTAGCTCTGTGCATTGGCTGTCTGGATAGCAGCTAGCGGTATGCAACTGTGCCTTAAAAGCATTAAGCGCTGCAGGGCTCGGCCCTAAAGGGTTTTCATTCACTGAGAGGTTTATCATATTGGAGTGGAGATTACGCGCTGTTGCTTGCTCAATGGTTTGTCCTGCACCATAGGGCGGCAGTGCAATAACTTCTTTGCGGGCTGGGTTTGGCATTGTCGTTGTCATGCGTTTTGCTCCTTGAGTAATGTGGGCTCAAGCAAACGATTAGCCCTATGATTAAAAAGCCAGATCTCAGATAGCGCTGTGACCGCAAGGCCTAACATTAAAGCGTACCAAACGCCCAAAATCCCCAAAGAGAAAAACTCTTGAAATAACCACGCACCGGGAAGACCAATGCACCAATAACCAATTAAAGACAGCATTAAGGTACTTTTAACATCGCCAAGTCCACGCAGGATACCGAGCCCGATATTTTGCCATGCGTCAAAAAATTGCAAAAAGGCAGCAATAACGAGTAGCTCTATGGCAATAACAACGACGTCGGAGTTTTGTAATTCTTCTGCACTTAAAAATGGCAGCAGTACAAACTCGGGTACGAATAAATAGATTAAGGCGAAAACAGACATGACCGCTGCACCGCAAATAATGCCCAAATTGCCGATGCGTTTCGCATGGTGAAAGTCCCCCGCAGCATTGGCTTCGCTGATGTAAATAGAACAAGCAGATGAAATGCCGGCAGATACCATAAATACGATGTACACCATTTGGCTTACCACGTTGTGGGCGGCTAACGCATTAACGCCGAGTGTTGCCACAAATAACGCAAGCACGGTGAAAAACCCAGCTTCAAGTCCGTAAGTTGCGCCAATTGGCACGCCCATTTTCCATGTTTTGCTAAGTGCTTCGCGGTCGGTTTGCCAAAACTTTATAGTGAGGTAGGGGCTGAGTACGTCATCGCGCTTGGCAAATAGTATAAACAGCAAAAACGATAAATACAGTACGATGCACGTGGCGGCCGCAACCCCCACAAAACCGAGTTGTGGTAGACCAAACTGACCAAAAATTAGGCCATAGTTGAGCACGATAGTGAGGACAACAGATACGCCGGTTATCAACATCAATGGCCCTGGCCTTTTCAACCCAACACTAAAATGCCGTACGCTTTGAAACCAAAAACAAGGTAATAGGCCCAAAGCGACAACGGTTAAATATTGGGTCGTCAAATTGGCAATTGCCTCGGATGTACCGATAAACCTTAAAAATGGCTCTATGGCAAACATCATGGCAGCGAATGCCAGACCCAAAAATGTTCCGATAAGCATGCTGGCGTTAAAAAGAGGAGTGATCTGATCTAGTTTAGCCTTGCCGATTGCATCAGACACCAAATTACCCGTTGCCGTGACTACGCCCGTTCCCATGGTTCTAAATTGATTAAAAATACCAATGGCGAGGCCGCCAGCAGCCAGCTCTAACGGGCTCAACATCCCGAGCATGATAAGATCTATCGTTGCAATTGCCACGTAAAGTAGATTGGTCAGAATAAGTGGCCCTGCGAGCTGGCTTACTTTAAAAATATCGGTGCGTGCTGAAGCTACCATAGCGTTACTTCCTCCACGCTTTCTTGTGTGATGGCAAAGTCTGCAACCGCTCGTCCGAGCGCCACGTCAGTAATGATCATGCCGCTGTTATAGACAAAGATAATTTCATCAGGGTGGGTGCGTGCTGGCTTTTCACCATTTAGTATGTCCGTTAATGTCGCATCAACGGCAGGTAGTTTACCGTTCTCGTCTAATAAATCGTCTCCGGTGACCTTCATTTGTTCTGCATCCGTTGTGAGCAATCTATCAGCTCGGTGTAGCACTGGTTTTTCGATTCCATAGCCAACTAAAATCACCACAGCGCCGGGTTTTAACCATTCATATTTAATGTTCTCTTTGGCGGACAACCCAGTAACGGCAAGGATCACATCGGCTTGTCTTACTGAAGCTTCTAAGTCTTGTGATACCGCAACTTGTCGCTGTGGGTGATGCTCCTTTAGTTTTTGCTGAACCGCTTCCAAACCTGTTTGATAGCTGCCGTGGACGGTTAGATGTGTGAGTTGTGGTAATGCCGTGACGAGCATAGGTAAAGCGATTTGCCCTTGAACACCTGTGCCTACAACCAACGCATTTTTAGCATCTGAATGAACGGCATATTTTGCAAACAAAGCGGAGGTGGCTGACGTGCGCATAGGACCTAGTTCTTTTACATCCATGAGGGCCACAGGGTGGCCTGTGGCATCATCGCAAAGGAAGATAAAAGAGTAAAACTGATATTGGTTACGGCTTCTGTCAGGATCGTATTCGTAGACCACCTTAAACCCTACGGTATTACTTGCAGCATCGCGGCCAGCCATACTATAGGCAATGGAGCGGCCATCTTGTGGCGTCATAATCACTTTGAGTGGGTTTGCAGAGTCAGGGTGATGCAGTGAGCGAAAGGCATTTTCCACCACCTCAATGACTTTACTATAGGGAAAATCAAGTTGCGCCAATCGGGCTTCATTTAGTATCGGCAGAACAGTTTGTTGGGTCATGGTTAGGCTCTCGCGGCAGGTTGATGTTGCGTTAATAGGTCATCGAGCTCTTGCTCGATGTTAATGTCGATAAGGTCGTGTTTTGCCATCCAATCATCATTGAATACGGTATCGAGATATTTCTCGCCACCGTCACAAACGAGCACTACAAATAAGCTATCGGCGGGGGCGGTTTTTAACGCCTGTAGCGCTTCGTATATAACTCCACCTGCCGAGCCACCGACCATTAGGGCGTAGTGCTTGGCAAGGTATCTGGCGGTATTAAACGCTTGTTTGTCAGATACCTTCACGCCTTTGTCGATAAGTTCATACTCAATTACAGGACCTATCTCAGCGCCTTCCGGCGTCCCCGTTCCTGATTGATGATAATTCAGTCCAGGTCCACCGAAGATCACAGAACCCACAGGTTCAACCCCAATCGTTGTGAGTTGATGACAACCTAAATCCCGCAGAGCCCTTGTTGTGCCGCATAGTGACCCACCTGTGCCAACTGCACCGACAAGGTGGGTAATGTGTTCACCAAGTTCATAAAAGACCTCTTGCGCAAGTCCTGTATAACCGCGACTATTGGCAAAATTATTGTGCTGGGCGGTCCAAAATGCGCCTTGCTCTTTTGCCAGCTTTGCGGCCATCGCATCGCGAATATCAGTCGATAAGCTGTCGTCTCCGGCTTCGCTAACACAGATCACTTCCGCGCCAAAAGCTTTCATATTGCTGATTTTCTCTTTTGCCGCATGGTTATCTACAAGAGCGGTAAAGCGATAGCCACGCTCAGCTGCAAGCAGTGCAAGACCAACACCGGTATTGCCGGAGGTTGACTCAACGACCCAGCCCCCCGGCTTCAGTTGGCCGCTGGCTTCTGCTTCATCTAACATAGACTTCGCCATTCGGATCTTAGCGCTACCGGTGGGGTTAAACTGCTCAAGCTTAAGATACAGTTTGCTACCGTTTGGTAGACTTAAAAACTGCATTAGCGGGGTATTACCTATGCTTTGCGATACCCTTAAATAAGGGGTTAGGTGTAATGTCGAGGCGAGCGAATGCTGCGCATTTATGTTCATAAATAGGCTCCTTTACGTTGTGTTGTTGGGTAACTTTTAGCTAAGTAGCTGCCAAGAAAGTGTCTTGTTCTCCCACGTTACGGCGATTTTTCGTGGCAATGGCATAGAGTGAAATTCGGATTCATTTGAATCCATTTGATATCCTGCGGTGTTGAGGTAAATCATGAGGTCATCGCGTTGTGGTAGTTGCGACAAGGGAATAAACCGCCAGCTTAGCATGTCGCTATCTAGGCAGGTTGCACCGCCAAAAGCCACGCGATACGCTCCTTGTTTGCAGTTTGAATGTGCCGTGAGTAACATCGGACTTGGCAAGTATTCACTTTCAAACCACTGTTCTGACAGCGATAAGCTTGAGCCCGAAAGTGTAGCGATATGGCAGTCAGATGTGCCTAGGTATGGCTTTGTCCCTTGCACTTTAAACAAGCTAATGCCAGCCTCATCGAGCAGTGCCCGGCCAGGCTCGAGCATCAGTGTTAGGCTCCTTTGGCGTAATGCCGCTAATGCGGTTTGCCCATGTGCGTTCTTCACTGCCAAAATAGCGTGTAAGGTGTCCGCAGGGCTTTGCTCATTATGGTAGGGATAAAACCCTGCAAAGGTTTTACCTGCAAAAAAGCATTCAAAGTCCAAGGCTTGTTGCCACTGCTCATTTTGTAGATAGGAGACAGGCAGGCCACCGCCAATATTCACTTTTGATGGCGACAGTCCTATTTGCCTAGCCTCGTCTATCGCATCGATTAAAGTATGGATGCTCTGGCCACGTGCTTGTTGGCAGTACCCGCTTAAGTGGCAGCTAAATCCTTCTAAGTTTACCCACTCCTTGTATTCTCGGCACTGAGCTAATAATGGCGTAAGCTGGCACAGTGGACTGCCAAAGCGTGAGGTTTTAGTTGGTTGTGTTTGTAAACGTAGTAGCACTCGCGCTGGGCGCTTTCGCTGGCGGGCCAGTGTAATGACCGAGCTTAACTCAGCACTTGAGTCAATGGCGATAAGCGCTTGATGTACAAGTGCTAAGCTAAGCAAGGCATCTGATTTATGCGGACCGGATACACCAATTTTTACCCCTTGAATACCACCGCTTAGGGCAAGTTCAAACTCTTGCACACTAGCCACGTCTATCCCTATATCGTGATTAGACGCGACTTGAGTAAAGCATTGGGCTTTGTTGGCTTTTTTGGCAAAATAAATCTCATGCTCAAGCCCGAGTGTTATAAAGTAGGCTTGCAGGGTTTCGATATTTTCCGCAAAACGCTGAGGAAACACTAAATGTAGCGGCGCTCCCAATGCTGCCGTCCATTCAAATAATTTGGCTTGGTGCTCCGTTAGCAGGCTTTGTGTTTGCGGATGCAATTTTGCAGTGAAGGCATCACTCATACGACTAACACCTCTTTGTTATTTGCACTGTCTAACTTGTTGACGTGGCGTTTTGCTATAACGAGCAGGCCAACGGCTAGTAGCAGCAACCAGATTAATGGCGTGTAGTTGTTCACAGGTGTGGCAAAGTCATTGCTAAATTGAGGAATATCCGCAAGATCCGTGAGCGTTGGCTTTGCGCTACAACCCTCACAAGGTGCAAAATCGCCTCTTTGATTGGCTTTGGCAATTTCGTTGGCAAAGAAACCTTGTAGTGCTTGATGATGAGCTTCAACTTCTTCCATGAAGGCGTGATGACGTGCTAATCCATTGCCCGCTAAATCAACCAGCAGTGTTTGTGCGATGAGTGCGGGGGAGAGATACTGTAGCTTTTGTGCATTATGTTGCTGTGCTTGTTGCGCCGTAAAAAATCGTAAATCTTCGGCCGCCATTGCGCGTTCAACAGAATTAATCGTAGCAATTTTTTTGGTTGCGTAATCGCTGGCACCACTGCCATTTTTTGCAAGCTCTGGATGATCTTGAAAATACTGAGCTAAGGTCTTTTCACTCGCTTTTTGGGCATCGTCACTGGCGGCACGCAGGCTATCTATATAGTGAATTCGTGAAGGGGTTGGGTCGAGTAATGCGATGCTGGTATTGACCAAAGCTGGAACCACAATCACCAAGGCAAGCCAACAGGTGACTAAGGTAGCTGCGTTGTTTGCTGCACTTTTAGCTCTGCTATTTACCCAAGCGGTTAAGGCAATCCAAAACCCAGAATAACATAGTGCGATAAGGTTATAGCTCAGCAGTTCAATCACCCCTAGCTGCTCTCGTATTGTTATTAAAAGCAGGCTACTAATACTTAAAAATGGCAGCACAATTAACGCGCTTCGCAGCAATAATTGATAGGTCAGAAGGCGGGTCGCACTGCCTCCTTGAAGCATCAGTAGTCTTAGCTGCCCATCTTGGCGTTCACTTGCCAAGGCATTAAAGCAAATGCCAATAATGAGCAATGGCAGTAAATAGACAATCACAAAACTTAAATCGAACTGGCCTAACAACAGAGATAGCGGATGAACATAGTCATATTGATGAACGATGTGCTGTTTCTCTTTGATTAGCATCTTAAAATAGTAAGGTAATACGTCGGCTTGCCCTGTTGCGATTGGCGACGTTGCAAGCGGGGTGTTGGTGGCGTAATTTTGCATTAAGTAAAAAGCCTGTCCGCGCAGGTCGTATGGGTCTTCCCACCATTTATAGTCTGCTGTGCTGGCGAGTCTCTCTGGTAATCCAGCTTTGGCATCTTGGATGGCCTGTTGCTGCATTTGCTGCGCGGCAAGCACCACATCATGCTGTTTTTTAGCAAAGTAATGGGCGTTAAAAAATGCCACTAGTGCAAGCATGGTGGTGGTCACAAACAGCGCGAGTACGAGCTTTTCTCGCCAGAGGTTTTTAAACTCAGTAGCTAACATTAAGCGTTTCATCTTTGCTCCTCCAAGCGCAGTTTTTTAATCGCGAAGAAACTCAATAACACCAGCACAATCAACCAAAAGCTCAGGCTAAACAGGCTGATAACGTAGTGAGGCAGGTAACGAATGAAATTGGGGTATTGGAATGCGAACTTTGGGATCTGCTGCCATAATTCCTCGCCCGCGGTGTAATGTCCGTTCGCCTTGTGACCGTGATCTCTTTGATTAAAGTTAAGCACCTCTTGCATCAGGCGGCGGTGCTGCTCTGCCGCATTCTCAAATGCTTGCTGGTGGGTAAAGTCGCTGGCGGCGGTGGCCATCGACAGCGTTTGTATCGCGATAAACGGCGTTAACATTCCTGCAAGTTGATAGCTTTGTGATTGCGCTTCTAGTTGAGCTAAACGCGCTGAAAATAAGCGGTCAAAGATTTTATCAGCGTATTGTTCACCAAATTGGAGTTGCGCTCCGGCATAGTCAAAGGGCAAGTCTTCTACATTGCTAACACCATATTGAGTCAATGTTTGCTGTTTGAACTTTGCGATTGCTTCAACTCGTGCTTCGGTATAAACCTCACTTTCAAGCTTTGCTTGAAACGCTTGACCTGAACCTTGAGGATGAATGGTGGTCGCGATATTCATCGCCAGTTTTGGTAGTAAAAGCGTTGTAAAGGCCCAAATGGTTAATAACGTGATCAATGCGCGCCTAGCCGTTGGGAGTAAACTTGAAAGCGTGGTGGTGAGTAACGACCAAAGCAATAGGTAAACCAAATAAAATAGTAAAAATAACCCACTTCTGAGTGTATGAGGTTCTGTGCTTGTTACTTGGCTATAAAGTAAAAAAATCGCAACAGGCAATAAAAACAAGCAAGAAATAGCAAAAAGCAGCGCACATTTGGCGATAAACAGCTTTGCTGGGCTTGCGCCCGATGCGAGTAGTTGTTTTAGGGTGCCTTGCTCACGCTCTCGGGCAAGTAGTGGGTAGCCAATTAATATAATCAACAGCGGCAGTAACACTTGCAGCACAAAGGCGGGCGATAAGCTGCCAAAACGTGACATTGGCAAGTTATCTTGCGCACTTCGAAACATACTATCGTTACGAATATGAGCCTCAAGTCTCAACACATTCCCTTGATATGCTTGTAATCCCGCGTCGAGTGCAGCCAATGGGGTGGTGGGTTTGACCACATAAATACCGTAGTGGGCGGCGGAATGGGGACCTTTTTCACCTTGATTTAACCAGCGTAATTGCTCTGATTGGGACACTTCCGTGACGGCTTGCTGATAGCTTTGGTGGCTTTTAAAACCGGTCAAGCAGGCAAGCAAGAGTAGTAATATTGCAATGCCCCCAAGCCAAAGCGCTTGTCCCTGCCGCTTGGTATCGAGCCATTCCTTTTTTAATGTCGTTTGAAACATCAGACACCCACCTTGATATGTTTGAGGTAAACGGATTCAAGTTGGACTTCTTGCAGTTGTTCATAGACTAAGGTATCGACTAATTGCCCTTGATTGATAATTGCCACGCGATGGGCATCTTCTTGAGCACGGTATAAGTCGTGGGTCGCCATTAAAATCGCGACGCCTTGCTTTGCTAATGACTGAATGAGCTGGCTAAATTCATGGCTGGCTGAAGGATCAAGACCTGATGTGGGCTCATCTAAGATCAATGCCTTGGCTTGTTTTGCAAGGGCAATGGCTATGCCCACTTTTTGTCGCATCCCTTTTGAATAGGTTGCAACGGGTTTATCTACAGCGTGACTTGGCAGTTTTACTTCACTGAGCAGTGTGCAAAAGGCCTCGTCGGTCTTTTCTATGCTGGCCATTTGGCTGAAATACGCGAGATTCTCAAGTCCGCTAAGTCGCGGATAGAGCGCGACTTGTTCAGGAATATAAGCCAGTTGCTGCCTTGCCGTTACTACGTCATGCTGTGGATTAATTCCAGCGATGGTGATTTCTCCGGCTTCCGGTTGTAAAAAGCCCAGTAAGCAATTAATCGTGGTGGTTTTACCCGCACCATTTGGGCCTAGCAGCGCTAGAATTTCACCTTGATGTACGCTCAAGTTTAATCCCTGTAACGCTTGGTATTCACCAAAGCGCTTTTGCAGGTTATTGATTTGAATAACAGGTGTAGTCATAAATTATCCTTAAAAGCTCACGCTTAATGAGGCGATAAAGGTGCGGCCACGACCGGGAGCGACTCCCCAATCTATGCCTTTGGCACCGCCAGATAGCCAATATTCTTTGTCGAACAGGTTTTCGGCCTTGAGTCGTAGCGTGGTGTTAATGTCAGTAAAGTGGTATTTAGCGCCCAAGTCGAAGCGCGTGTAGGCTGGTAGCTTTAGCGTGTTATTGACGTTTTGTTCGCGCTCACCAACATGGAAAATACCCGCATTGATGCTTAACGCCTCCCAAAATGGCAGCTGATAGTCGACATAGAGATTTGCTTGAAATTCAGGCACATTGGCTGGGGTGTTGCCATTAAGCGCGGGCTCGCCGTCAAGCTTATCTAAGCTCGGGTCCATCAAGGTAATGGATGCTACGGTTGCAAGGCCGTGAGTAAATGAACCACTGGCATTGAGCTCAATACCTTTATGTGACTGGACACCGTCTTGCACGAAATAGTTAGTAATGTGATTGTGGTACTCCAACATTTTTTCTATTTCGAAAATGGCCATCGAATAGTTCATGGTGTCCGTTTGGTATTTTATGCCAGCTTCAATTTGTTCGCTTTCTTGTGGGCCGAGTGATTCGCCCTCGTTTATTGCACCGCTGCCGATGACTGCAACACCACCTTCTCCCGCGCCTTCTGAGTAACTGGCGTAAAACGCGAGCTGATCGCTTGGGTTGTAGTTAAGACCTATGATGGGAGTATTAAAAGTTCGGTCGTCTAGCGTGGTTTTAGTTTGGCCAGGTAGAGTTTGCTCTTTTTTGTATTGAATATGACGCAGCCCTAAGGTGGCATAGAATACATCGTTAAAGTGCAAGGTATCTGTGATGAACAACGCGCTTTCAGAGGCTTCAGTTTTAGTTGGTTCTGGATAATCAGGGAACTGCGGTTTACTGCTATGAATTGGATTGAAAATATTGCCAACGGGGTTGGATAACTCAAACCAACGACCATCCTTTGACTCATAATCACGAATGCTAACGCCGACGACTAGCTCATGTTCAATTGCAGCGGTGGTAAGTTGACCGCTGATAAAACTATGTGCGGAGAGTGTGTCATACGTTTCGTCTGGGGTAATGTGGATAGCGGCAGACAGCACATTGCCTTCTGTATCAACCGAGTAGATATCAGGAAAAACGGTAAACCTATCATTACCAGAAAGCGCAGCTTGGTTTACCCATTGCCAGTTGTCGTTCAACCAAAAATCAGCACGTGCGGCAAGGTTATATGACTCGGTTTGATACTTTGCCCAAGGTTGTCCGAGCAATACATCACTGGTGTCGACATAGGGCGGTAATATTTTACGGTCAGGATCATTGGGGTCGCTGGCAAGTCCTATCAAAGGCTGTGATACGGTGCTTTTGTCTTGGTAATCGCCGTCTAATCGGATAAATAGGCGATCAGAGACTTGCCAATCCAGTGCTGCACTAAAGAAATAGCGCTCTAAGTCATCACCACCGGTAAAGTCACCGTTTTTCTCTGCTGCTGCATTAATACGATAGCCGAGTGTTTGCTCGTCGGAAATTGGTCCACCGAGGTCGATGTGTAAATACTTTCCTCCACGGCTACGTACTTCTGTTGTGACATCCAAAAAGGCGTCCATGGTTGGGCGCTTTGTCACATAGTTGATGGTACCGCCGGGGTTGTTAAAGCCTGATACGAGACTTGACGGGCCTTTAACGATATCAATGCGCTGAATATTCTCTAGCGGTACATCTTGGTAGGGGGCAAGCGCTAAACCGTCGCGTCTTAGACCGTTGGTCCAATCTAATTGAAAGCCACGCAGACTAACAAAGTCGAAAACCGTACCAATTGAGGTATTTTGAACAGAAGCATCGTTGGCAAGCACTTCGCCTAGCGTTTTTACTCTTTGATTGCTGATCAGTTCTTCAGAAAATGATTGAATGGAAATAGGAAGAAGCTGCGGATCTTTCATCCCCAATGCCGAAGCGTTCACGTCTCTCGTGCTGTAAAGAGGCGCGCGAGTGCCATGCACATCAATTGTTTCAATGGATTGTTCGGCAACACTAAGTGAAGAATATAAGCTACTAAGCACGCTAACTGTCAGGAGTGACCTTGTCATTTTGTTATTCCAACTGCAAAAACGAATGTGAAAAGAACCATCATTTATTTGATACAAATGATTATTTTAAAAATGTTATAACGTAACGATCTTAATCATGTTTTTGTGTGCTTGAAAAGAGGGAAGTTATTGCTAAAAGGTTATCTCTGGATCTTTTTGTTGTAAAAAATAGAATAAATGTGGGTTGTTCAAAGTAACAGCTTTGTGTATTGATAAAAGTATAAGTCTCAACGAGTGTTATTTTTATAAATAAAAATCGTTCTCATTAATTTGTTTTTAAAGTGGGTGAGTTGATTTTTTGTTGTGAATTTTTGTATAAAAAACAATGTGAAAGTTTGTAAATGGTTTGCGTGTTATTCAGTACATCGAGCTTAATCTCACTGAATAACGCCGAACATATGCTTAGAGAAGTGTTTGCTGCTTGATAAAGGTAACGAGTTTCTCGGCAATGTCTTGATGTTCCGAAGCGGTTGGATGCCACACACAGCCTTCTAATGGTGAGTCGAAAGTATGACTGTATAGCTTAGTGATATCTTGCTGATTAAGCCTTGCAATTGCATCGTGAGTTGCTGGAATAATAAAGTTATATGGATATGCTGGACGAGGCATATAAATAATGGGAACCGCAGGATATCTTGCACGCAGCTGTTTGGTGAAAACGACCATTGTTTCTACCCACTGCGTTTTGACTTCATCAATAGTTTGCCAAGGCTCTGCAGGGGTTGGATCGGTACTAAAGTCATTGGTGCCTACTTCAATGATGATAAGCTGTGGAAACTTATCTTCAAAGTCAGTGTTGTCGGTAAATACTGCTGACATTTTGTCATAGTAACTACGCAGCGTATGATGTGGCTGATTGCCACCCCAATTTCGAATTAAGCCTAAACCTGAGTATGAAACTTGGGTAAAACTGGCACCCAACTGTTGTGCGCTCATATATGGAAATGCTTTACGCGCGTTACTTAAATCAAGAATTTCACTCCATTCACACTGTCTTTGGGTGGACTCACTGCCAAAGCCTGCGCTAATTGAATCGCCAATAAATAAGATATGGGGCTGTGGCTGCTGGATTGAGTCTAATTTTCCATCCACATCAACACTTAGGATCTGGGTATTGTGTTCGTAGTGCTCCCAGCGTTTAACGAGTTCAATGGTGACGGTTTCTGCCTTTGCGCTCTCAAATAGTGTGAAGGTCTCAGCGACTCCATTGGCGTTGGTCTTTAGCTTTTTTGTGAATTTGCCATCGATCAGTACATCGAATTGATCGCCGTAGCCCATCAACTCGATATGAAAGGCACGGCCAGTGAACTTAGTATGCAGCTGGCTACCCGGCCAATTAAAACTCACACTGCCATCGGCATAGTTTTTACTGACGCGTCCTTCATAATGAATCGCATGATGGGTCGCTGCGTGATTTGCGGCACTGGCTACGCTTCCAGAAGCTAATAAAGCCACCGTAACTAACGTTTTTAACATGTTGTATTCCTTGTAGGGTTATTCATTGAATAATGTAACTGGTTTAAATGGGTTGTGAGTGAATTTAGGCTTGAAAATTATTCACTTAAGAAAGGAAAAAATAGAATATATCACTGGCAGGAAGAGGGTTGCTCAGGTACATTACTCTATGTAATCAGGTTAAGGAGAGGTAGCTGATGACGATTGTAGAACAGATAGTTGCTCGGAATATAGAAGCGGTTATCGTATATGAATCAGAGCAGGTGATTGCGTTTGCCGATCATGACCCCATAAATTTTGGCCATATCTTAATTTGCCCCAAATCCCCTTATGAAACGCTTCTTCAGGTCCCAGAATCCATACTGGCTGAAATCCACGGCGTTGCGCGTGACCTTTATGTGCGAATTGAGCGTAAATTTTCCCCAGATGGGATTACGTTGGTGCAAAACAACGGGCACTTTAACGAATTGAGCCACTATCACCTGCATATTTTCCCCCGCTATAAGCGAGATAGTTTTGCGTTTGGACGTGATGAACTCAATATTAAACCTCAAGAGGTTTTGCGTACCTCACTTGAGGGGTTATAGATGCTCGGGGAAGTATTAATCAAGGTTGTTGTAACGCTATTGCTTTGTATGTCACTCGTCTGGACTTTGTTGCCTTGGGCATTTGGATTATTAAATTTTCAAAACAAGCATGGCTACCCACTCTACAAAATTGGCCGAGTGTGCTGGTGGGTAATGGTTGCTATGCATCCCGTATTTGCTATTGGTATTTGGTTTTTCGATGCCAGTTTAAGTAAGTTAATATTTAGCCTAGCTGCAATGCATTTCTTTTTTGGGATAACGTTTGCCAGAAATGTAAGCACGCAATAAATCAAAAGGTCATAAGTGAAGATTACCATCAATGCTATTCAGGGCGAGGATGCAAATGCCATTGAAAGGTTAATGCGCGAAGTTTCAGAGGCTGACGTCTTACCCCATTTTTCGCAGCTTGGAAAAGATACTTATTTAAACGAAATATTACCTGAAGTGACTCAGGTGATGCGCAACGCCAATTTTGTCGGTGCCAAGGCGTTGTTAAACGGTGAGCTGATTGGATTTGCTTTATTAAGAGATGGTAACTATCTCACCCATTTATTTGTTGCCAAGTCAGCCCAAGGTAAAGGGATTGGTCGGCGACTATTAGATACTGTGCTAGCGAGTACAACCGCAGCTCAAGTCTCATTGTGTTCATCGCTCAATGCAGCACCTTTTTATCTTGCGTTAGGATTTCAGGCGACAGGGCAAGAAGCACAGAAAAACGGTATTAGATTTATTCCAATGAGGTTAGATCGAACTTAAGCAAGGATATTTTATGACATTTCCAATTAATGGCTCGTGCCAATGTGGTGAAGTAAGCTACACGTTAAAAGCAGCACCTAAAATGGTGGTCGCCTGTCACTGTAAGGCTTGCCAAAAACTATCAACCAGCGCATTTAGCATTACTGCCATTGTTGATAAAGACGATATTGAATTTTCGGGTCTGATGAAGGAATGGCGGCGCCCAGCTGACAGCGGTAACGTTAGCGGAGCAAAGTTTTGCCCAACTTGTGGCAATCGCATTTACCACTTTAATCCCGCAGAACCGAATTCAATTAAACTCAAACCAAGTAATTTGGACGATACTCGCCTTATTCAACCGACGGCCCATGCATGGGTTAGTGAAAAGCAAGACTGGTATACTATCCCAGAGGGCGTCATTGTATTTGATAAACAGCCTTAGCCTGCTCTGATGTGTTCAACGTCAATTATTGAGCAAGTCATCGCGAAGGAGTGTGCGCTTCATCGCAAAGAAAATAGGCATAATATGGCGTTGTGTCGCGAACTCCTTCACCCTCAATTTATTGAGGTTGGACGCTCTGGAAGCCAATATAACTTGAGCCAGATCCTATGCTTAATGAATGAAGAAGAATGGCCAGATGGGGAGGTGGTAGCAGAGCAGTTTCACTGTGCTTATATGAATAGTGACGCTTTGCTTCTTACTTATCGCTCTGCATGGAGGGAGACTGATGGCACGCTTTCAGAGCATGCTTATCGGTCATCTTTATGGGTTGAGCAAAATGGTAAGTGGCAGTTGTTACATCATCAGGGTACGCCCACCAGTTTATTTTAGTGCTGTTGTTATGACATAGTTTGGATTGCAAAAAATCACAAAAGTAAATTTTAAGTAATTTAAAATGCGACTACACTAAATCGACATAAGAAGAATATATGCTAGATCAAGATCTAAGGAACGAGTATGCCAACATCTCAACCAGGCACTGTAGTGAGCAATGCACAAACCAGAGCCGCTAATTTAACGACGACAAACAGCAATGAAGTGCCAGCGACTAAACAATTTGTAGTGAATGCCACCGGCAACTTATTTATCGCAAGTACACTAAACAGTACCGCAGATGGAAGTGTATTGCCGCAAGAAGCTGAAAATGCGTTTGGTGAAGTCAGCGTATTTTTTGCCGCGCTCACAAAAGCGATGGCAGAAGCTGGGACAAGTCTGTACGACTACGATGCACTCAATAAATTAGTGTCAAGCTCAGGATTGTTTGTCAAAGTGACAGATAGCAATATTCAATTTGAAAGTAAGCAAAGTGGCGTCACCTTATCAAGCCAACTGATCCAAACTTTACTAGGGCTCAGTGGTAATTTAGCCTCCATAGGTAAATCATTGATGGATATGATCGCTGGTATGGGGCAAGCCTCGCTAAGTATTAGTGCGAGTTCCGACAGCCAAGACAAAAAGGTCGGGACGATTATTTTTGTTTGCGAATATCTGCTTGGTGCAATTTCTATTGCGCCCATTGTCATTTCAGCGGATGCCAATGATGTAAAAGCCATTTGGCAAGCGGGCCCTTGCTTACAAGGCGGGCATACAGACGTGCAGTTAAGTCTGTGCAAATCAGTATACTTATTTGTGCCACCTGCATTTGTTAAGCAAGCGGCATCGCTCAATGAAGCGATGTCAGACCCTGAATTTAATAATCTAATTGAATCAATGCGAAGTGTCATAGCCGCACCGCCGCAAACCACTGCAGCCAGTAAAACGACTAAAAAGGACAGTTAATGTTGGGAGTAAATAATGTTCTCAACTTGGTTTAGCAAGCAAGATAAACCGTCAAAACCGCAGTCACAGCCAATGTATACCCCAATTACTAAACATTATGTGTTTAATGAAACGGGTAATATCATGTTGTGTGCCACGGCGGATAGCATTCAGAACTTTGACACTGACTTAAAAAGTGCATTCGTTGATATTAGTGTGTTTTTTGCCGCGATGACAAAAGCGGTGACGTCGACAACAAATCCGGTGACGGGGAAGCCGTTTTCAATATTTAACTACCAAGCTGTGAAAAATATTTTGGTAGAGTCAGGGCTTTTCATTGAAACCAATGTGGAAGAAGGCACTTTTAGTCACGATGGCGTAGGTAATGCGCTCGGCAAAGCGCTGTTTCAGCATGTCTTAAATCGAGAGTTTTCTGAAAAGCAGCTGCCTTTTGCCAAGTCCATGTTTAATGGTATGCAATATCAAAGGGCGAAGATGGCAGAGCAATCTGAGATGACGGAAGCGCAGCAGCAGCTTTGCCGCAGTGGTAGCATCTTTTTTATTGGTGAGCTGTTGATGGGCGTGCCACAAACGTCGGCAATTTTGCTTAGTATCGAACCACAAAGTATTGCCCAGTCGACAGGCGATACCGAAAGTGACTGGCAAGACTTATTTTCGTTGGCTGGGTTAGATGAAGACAAGCATCAGCCCAAGCACATCGTGCGTCATTGGAAATTTAAAAAACGTACTTATCTATTTGTACCACCGCAGTTTATTTCTCATGCGGTGGCTGGACTTGGTGAGCAAAGCAATATCGATTTTGAGGAATACAGTCGCAAGTTGGCGCAAAGTATTACTCCTAATCACAGCGTTAGCTAACTTCAAATATTATAATCTTAAAGCGCCTTAGCTAATTCGGTTAATGCGCTTTTTGCTATGTCTAAATCGACTTGCTCCGTTTGCCAATTACTGAGCGCAGCACGGATCACCTTCTGCCCTTGCCAACTCCCTGGGCTGACAAATATACGGCCGTCCGCATTAATGGCATGAAGAAGGGCGGTTGTGGCTGCGTCGTCTTTGCCACTTGGCTTGAAAAGCACCACGTTCAGCTCTCCGTAGTAGACTAATTCATAGTCTGGAGAATCAGCAAACCAGTCTGCAAGCTGTTTAGTTTGCGCAATATTTTTGCCTACCCATTGACGGATCCCGTCTTTACCATAGGCAAGTAATGACATCCAAACGGGCAGTGCCCTAAATCGACGAGAGTTTTCTACACCCATCGAAAAAAAGTCGGGGTCGGCTTTTGATGTGACTAAGTATGGAGCTGGAACGTCGCAGCTTTCAACCAAGTAGTGCAAATGACGAGTGAGAAAGATCCCACAATCGTATGGCACATTGAGCCACTTGTGTGCATCCAAGGTAATACTATCGGCGAACTCTAGCCCCTTAGTGCGACCTTCTGAGCCAGAGACCAGCCGGTCGAAAATGCCAAATGCAGCATCAACATGCAGCCAAGCTTGGTGTTTATCGCATAGACGGCGGATCTGCATTAAATCGTCAAAATTAGTGCCGGTAACCGTGGCGGCACTGGCGATGACAACCTTTCCTTTGGCGTTACTTGTTGCAAGCGCTGACTCAAGCGCTGCAATATCCGTAGCCTCATTGCCTACTTGCGTTGCGACTCTCGTGATTTGGTTGCGACCAAGGCCTGCAAGACCAAGCGCCTTAATCATACTCGCGTGGGGCGTCGCGCAAAAAACCTCAACTTCCAAACCGAAGGCTCCATCTTCTGCCACATTGATCCCTTGTTGATGCCCTGCAAACTGGCGTGCTATGACTGCACCTAAGTAATTTGCTGCTGTCGCTCCTGTAGTAAAAAGACCATCAAAGCTCGCTGGTAGGTCGAATAATTCGGTTAGCCAGCGAATGGCCTGCCGCTCTATACTGGTCGCAATGGAGCCATCGCCCTTTGAGACATTTTGGTCATAGGTTGACACTAGCCAATCGGCAAAGGTGGCAACAGGTGTTGCGCCGCCAGTGACAAATCCCCAATACCTAGGCCCAATGCTGGTACTTAAGTTTGGCACTACTTGTTTACTAAAAATCTCTATCAGTGATTCAAATTCAATCCCTGATTCTGTGAGTGTTAGGTCGGGCGGAGCAATATCTCGACCTGCGACGGGACGGCTATTGCTAGACTGTATAAATGCCTCGGTAAGTTTAGAAAACTCAGTGAGTAATTGGGGTAATGCTTGCCATTGGTTGTGTGTCATCGTCATGTGTCAATCCTATTTGTGATCGAATACTGGAATTACAGTGTAACTTCGATAAAAATGCAGTACAGATACAGAATTCTTGGTTATTAAGGATACAGATGGCGAGGAAGTTTATTACATTAAGTGAGCAGGTGATTGCAGAGATAAATGCTGGTGAGCGTCAATGCGGTGAAAAAATGACTTCACTTAGGATCTTTGCCAAGCAGCATGGCGTGAGCATGAGTACTGCAATTAGAACCTATGAGGAATTACAGGATAATGGCTTTTTAGCTTCTCAAGAGAAGTCTGGTTTTTATATTTGTAAACCGAAAGCGAAAAATAGTGACATTGACTTTGCCACGTTTACGAGTGAAGTAAAATCTCCCAAAAGTGCGCTAAGACCCTCTGTCATGGGGCTCAATACGATGTTATCGACGGTGCAAGTAGCGCCCGAGTTGATGCCCATAAATCGCCTGACTAAGTTTATAAAGCAAGCGTTCGACTCTCCTCAGTATCACCATTTTCATTATCCCAATGCGATGGGACTGATGTCGCTTAGAGAGAATCTAACCAAGCACTTTAAACAAAAGGGGTTGGCGCTGAATCCTGATAATCTCGTGGTGACGGGCGGTTGTATACAAGCCGTGATGGCGGGACTGCAGGCTGTTACAAAAGCGGGGGATTGTGTGGTGGTGCCATCACCTTGTTATCAAGGTTTATTGCAACTGCTTGCAACGCTACAGCTCAAGGTCATTGAGATCCCAACGACGCCCGAAGGACTCGACCTAGAAGCCTTGGAACAGGTAGTGACAACGCAAAGGGTATCTGCGTGTTTGCTTACGGCAAACCATCAAAATCCAACGGGACACAGTCTATCTGTGCAACAAAAAGCGTGGCTTGCGGATTTTGCTGTGCGGTATCAAGTGGCGATTATCGAAGACGACGTCTTTGGGGAGCTGAGCCATAATCAAACAATGCCTTTACCGATAAAAGCGTGGGATAAAGCCGGATATGTAATTTGGTGTAGCTCAGTGTCTAAGACGTTAGCGCCGGGCTTGCAAGTTGGATGGTGTGAAGCTGGGCGTTATCAAAGCCAAGTGGCCGCGCTCATGCAGGCATTTCACGGCATGCCAAACCAATGTTTACAAATGGCGGTATCACGCTTTATTGAGACAGGACATTACCAGCGCCATTTACGTACGCTTAATCGCACCTTAGCGGCACACTGCTTCGCTTACCAAAGCTATTTGAAATCGCGTTTACCAAAGGGCTGTAAAATATCTTCCCCTCAGGGCGGAATGGCATTATGGCTGAAACTGCCTAATATTGACTGTGATGCACTCGCTTTACGGCTCGCTGAACTTGGGATTGAGATTCGCCAAGGCAGCTTATTTACAAGTCGTGAGTTGTATCAAGATCATTTGCGGATCAATTGCGGTTGGCCGCTTGATGTGGCAAAACCTTGGTTAGATAAGCTATGTGATTGGGTACTTCATAATTGCGCCAAATTATAGTGTTATGCTCGGTTCATATAATACAACAAGGAATTAAAAAATGACTGTATTACTCAACGCAGAAACTCAAGTAAATAGCGAAGCGCTCAATGCCATTGCACATATGCCAACCAAGAGTCTTGGCGTATTACTCGATAGCAACTTTACGCGTAAGCTTTGCGATAAAGACTTTATGCGCATTGCTGTTTTGCTGGCAAAAAAGGGTTATGAAGAGGGCGGTTGCCCAATTGGTGCGGTTATTGTTGATAACGAGACCAATCAAATTGTAGGTAAAGGACATAATACGTTAGTACAAGAGAGTCACCCATATAACCATGGTGAAACCTCGGCAATTCGAGATGCGGGACGGATTGATTTTAGTAAAACCACTTTGTATACCAGCCTAAGTCCTTGTGACGTATGTGCAACATTACTCTACATGCGTGGCTTTCAGCGAGTCGTGGTGGGGGATATCACGAATGCTTCAGGCAATGAGCCGCTACTTGAAAGCAAGGGCGTACAAGTCGATATTTTAGAAGATGAGCAAGGTATCGTATTGTATCAACAATTTCGTGCTGAAAAGCCAGAACAAGATTTAGAAGATTGGCAAGGTCTGGCAGCGGTAAACGCAGGTCATAAGTAGCTAACTGTGCCCATGGCGAGGTAAAACCATTACTACATGATGTACTGGATTATCAAATGAAATACTTTCCGAAGTAATATAGCCATTGCTGCGGATTGAATTGCAATGCAAATACGGGCACACTGACCGAATGATTATTTAATTTATTGAGATAAAATGATTCGGAAAATTTTATTCCTTATGGCGCTACTTGCATCAACCAAAATAATTGCTTCGCCGCAAGAAACGGTGCATTTTGTTGCGGAAGATTTGCCTCCCTATCATTTTATTAATGGCCAAGGAGAAGTGGATGGTGGCCTGGTTGAGCTTGCTCAAGCGGTAGCAGATAAAGCAAATGTTACTGCTAAAATTGAAATAATGCCGATGGCCCGTGTGTTACACGAATTAGAAACTAAACCTAATGTTGTGCTGTTATCTTGGCTAAAAACACCAACTCGAGAAGTCTATTTCCGCTTTTTGGGTACTATGTGCCATACGTCCGCATCACTCATTGGCCTGAAACAATCTCAAACGCCAATAAACGATCTTGACGCTGCAAAGCGCTATCGTACCGGAACCATACGCGGTTATTATAGTGAAACCTTTCTCAAACAAGCTGGCTTTTCTGAAGGCTATGAGTTGGTATTAGTGTCAAACTACCAAAGTCTTTGGAATTTATTGTTTAAGGGCCGGATTGATTTTGTACTAACCAACACACTAACACTCGAGAAAGAGCTAAACGCCCTTAAGCTGGACCCAAAAGCAATTGAGCATAAGTTACTTCTTGAGCATTTCCCAAGTGAGTTGGCTCTGGCGGTGAATGCAGAGTTTCCCAATGAGCTTGCGAACCGCTTGCAGCACGCACTAGCGGAATTAAGTCAAAGTGGTCAACAACACGCTATTTTGGAGCGCTGGAAAATACACTAAATTGAATGCAGCTGCTTGGTTTCGTATGTTCCTAAATTAGTATAAAGTGTGTAGACATAAATTTAGCGCATTAAGGATAGGCGTGATGTTGCAAGAGTTGGTGAGTTATTTTGGCATACTAGCAAGTATATGGATGCTGGTAGGGGTGTATGGCGTTGCCAAGCGTTACCCAAATTATAGTCACAAAAATCAATTTTGTAGTGAGTTAGGCGCCAGTGGCAGCCCAACAGAGCGATTGTCTCCTGCAGTTAATAATTACCCCTTAGCCTTTTTATTTTGTTGTTTTGGTTTTTATATCATCTTGGCACCCGAAGGGAACTGGGCGTTAGGTGTTATCGGTGGTTTGATTGTTTGTCATGGTCTAGCAACCGCTGTTGCAGGTTTCTTTCCTATGGATCGGGATCCATACACAACCTCGCCAAGTCGAGCGTGTAATATTCATTCTTTCGCGGGCATGGTAATGCTATTAAGCTTACTCATCGCACCTTTATTGGTCTGGTTTGTAAGCCCGTTAAACTCGCTGTTTGCTTGGTTTTCTACTGCTTGTGTACTTGTTTGTATCGGTTTTAGCTATCAGCTTGCCAATGCTTACAAGAAAAAGCGTAACAGTGGGCTCTATCAGCGATTAAGTTATGGCGTTCAGCTAGTCTGGCTGAGTGCGCTGTGTTTTATAGTGTAAGGTGTTGATAAGCCAATAAAATGGCTTGCGCTTCGGGTTTGCCTTTGGCAACTCGTGCATAATGATCCAGCGTTTTCTCTAAATAGCGTTTGGACAGCGTGCCTTGTTGCCAAATCGCTTCGCCCAATGGGGTTATGGCAGTGCCAGTCTTACCTGAAGTGAGATAGAGCACTTCGTAAATACGTCGATTTTCTTCAACCAGTGATTCATAGGTCAGCTTAAGTGGCAAAGATTGCAAGGTTTGCCTCAAGGTATAATGATGATGAACTGGGCAAAGCAAGAAATCGACCTCGTCACGCAAATTGCAGCAAAGACTTGTCATCAGTTCTGCGGTTAAGTCGCCGCCAACACCTGCGATGATCACTAACTGCCTGCCTGAGTATTGTGCAAGAGGGAGCGTCGCAACGTCTTGGGTGTAAAGGCTATAGCGCGTTTCAGCTTCTGGAAAGAAGCGCGCGAGATCCAATTTTACTTTCGCGATAAGCGCTGGGACTACATCAACAAAGTGTATGTGCGCTTGGCTCGAATCTAAAAATTGTGCACCAAGCTGGCCATGATCGCAGCAGCAGTCCCAAATATGTTGATAGTCTTCAGTAACAACATCATGCAAAGTCTGTAAGCGTTTTCCAAGCTTCAAGTGGATTCCTTTTATTCAGGCGTAGGTATGGTGGCGCGTTGCACTAAAGTGGTTAAGTAGGCGATGAATAAGGTAGATTGCACAGAGACTTACCGTAATTGCAACGCTCACTGAACTGAAGCGATACAGTGCGCTATAGATTAAATCTTGATTTGGCGCGAGAGACTGACCAAATAAGATCCCAAAAGTGGTAATAATACCAAAGCCAATCCCAGGAGCACCACCACTTAACAAGTGGTAGCGACTAAAAATGAAGACTAAGATCCATAAAATCAAAATTGGAAAAAGTAAAATTTGGCTATAGGTTTGCAGTAGGATTTGCGCTGCTAATGCCAAGTTACAACCTATCAGCGTGCCAACTGCACGTTGCCAGCCCGCTGTGCCCGCCGCTTTCCAACTCAGTGGAAAGAGGATTAATATTGATGCCGCTTGGGCGGAAACGGAATCTTGTAAATCTAGGATTTGGAATATCATAAATGAGAGTGTGGCTACGGTGGCGCACAGTAAGACTTCATGGCGAATACTTGCCGCGTCTTTCGCTGGCCGTGGCGGTAATTGACGCACAGTAACATCCGGAAATAACCAATGCATTACATATGCGGTTGCGATACTAATGATAATAGCCAGAGAGTTACTGGCTATGAGTGAATATAAGCCACCACTGGTTGACGCATAACTGGCAAAATGAAGTTGGATTGATAGTCCCACCACACTCATTGCACCAAATAAGAAGTTAACGCCTTTGCTCATTTGCAAAAACAAAAAGGCAAATAAGGCAAAGGTGAGTAAGGACATTAACGCAGGGTGGAAGCCAAATAGCCCTTGTAGCACCAATACCGAAAAGGCACAGACCAACCCACTTAAGATAAACTGGCGCACTATGTGTGCGTTTAACATTGGTACTAACCCAAGTAGCAGCATGGGATATACGGTAAAAAAGATACCGTACGGCCAGTTGAGCAGTTTGCTTAGTGCAAAGCCTAGCGTACTCCCAGTTGCAATACGCAGCATCTGTCTCAGGTCATTGGCGTTCAGTGCAACTTTCATATCAATAAACGTAGTGAAGTAGACTGACGAATTTGATTTGCGCTTGTGCAAGGGTTGCAAGCAGAGAGCTTTCAGGCAGAACTTGAACAGTCGCTCTGGCACCACTTGCTAGTAAAGGTAATGGCTCATCAAATGCTAAATGAACGCGTTGACGTTGCGCATCTCGCACCCAGCGGTTGGAGGTCTCAACGGCAGCCAATTGGCCGTCGGCATTGAGCTGTCCATCGCTGACGCCAGCAGAAAATTCATGGATCACGGCAGGGTATACTTTGCCCGGTAACGCATCAAAGCTCACTAGCGCTTGTTCGCCGAGTTTGACGTGGTAAAGCGATTTTTCTCTGAAATCCGCAGCTAAGTCAACATTGTCCGAAACCAAACTGGTTAGACTCACACCCGTTCGAGCATAGGTTCCCGTGGTGATCTGTAAGTTACTAATGATGCCATCATGGGGCGCGCGGACTTCGGTATAGCTGAGTTGCAATTTAGCCTGCTCTACGGCATTTCGTGCTTGCATTAGTGCAATATTTTGTTCGTCGGTTGCACCACGCTTTACTTCAAGCGCATGTAGATTAGCTCTGAGTGCACTAAGCTGTGACTTAGCCGTCGCAAAATTTGCTTGAATTTGATCTGATTCCTGCGTTGAAATTGCGTGTTGTGACAGCAAAGATTGGCTGCGTTTATAAAGTCGCTGTTGCTCATCATACTTGGCTACAGCAGCCTCTATTTGTGCTTGCTGGGCAACCATCTGTGCGTCTAATTGTTTGTTCTGCTGATTAACCTCAGCCAAAGCGAGCTCAGCCTTAGCTAATGCTAAACGATATGGCGCTTCATCAATAGTAAGTAGTAGTTGCCCTTGCTGAACTCTTTGATTATTGCTGACATTTACTGCAAGCACTTCACCACTGACTTTAGGCGTCACTTTGGTTACTTGATGATACACACGTGCCTGAGGCGTCATTGGTATATAGAGATCAGCAAAGATAAAATAGCTAAAGCAGAGTGCAAAAAGGGCGATTGAAACCTTTACGTAGCGGGAAAATTGCTGATCTGGACTAAGTTTACTCACTGGTACCCCCACTTTCAGAAATATTGTCACAACATTGCTGAGCATTGTTCTCAAGTTTGACCAAAGCATGTGCAATAGCATTGAGCTCGTCATCGCTAAGCCCATGATATAAAAGTGCCTTCACTTCACTGATCCGCATCTTTAGCTGCGCTAACTGGGCTTGCCCGTGTTCGGTAAAGTAGATTTTACGACAGCGTTTGTCTTGCTTATCAATGCGGCGTTCAATGACGTTATTCTCTTCTAACTGTTTCATCGTGCGAGTCAGGCTCGGCATTTCGATATCTAAACTGCATGCCAATTGGTGTTGTGTGCAACCTTCACCCAAATGATGAATATGCATCATGGCGGTCCAGCGAGGCTGGGTAAAACCGAGTGGCTCCACAGCTTGGGTTACGGCTTGACGGCAAATTCTATGGACTCGGCCTAACTTGCCACAGAGACTAAGATCGAGCGTTTCATGAAATGGAAGTGACGACATAACTTAAGATATATTTACTTAGCATGCTAAGTATTCTAAATTAGTTAGCATGCTAAGTAAATGGTGTGTGTTTAGGTTATTGCAATATTAGCTTTAACTCTCTGAATTGGCGGTGCTTATTTTTAGTAAGAATCGCGTATAGTGAATACAAACGTGGCTAATTACAGCGATCGCAACAACAAGTTCAAACCAAACTAGGTACTGCAACACACTTAACCAGCCTTGGCTTAAGTGTTCGCTGCCGGGCCAAGTGACGACCTTACTAATGGCGGTGACGCCGATGACTAATGGAAAGGTATATGCTGCAAAAGCGGGACTAAATGGCAGCCGCAGAAGCTGAATAAAAGCAAGGTATATTGCTAGGGTCATAATAATAGCAATGCTCAGTAGGGCAAGCACCACGCCAGCCGCTGGCATTGGATGGACACTTAAATATCCTGCTAAACATAGACTCGCAGGCGCTGCCATGACTGCAATTGTGGGCTGGGTTTGCTGTGGTATGGCACTGCCTCTACACAAACGGTAAATCATGAACGGTAGCAGCAGCAGATAAAATATCACTCCCAAGTACCAAAGCCCCATCGCCAAAGGCTGCAACGCTGCCATGCCGTTAAAGGTGACATCGGCAACGACAAACCCCACAGGGGGAATAAACCAACTTGGCACTAGCTGGTTAAGCTCAAAATTGCGGCTGCGAAAATACACGAAGCTGATTAGCAACCCTAGGTGAAGTGCAATGGCGAGTAGCCAAACCACAGTTGCAATAAGATGTGAATAGGCCGCGATGCTATGAGAAATCACCATGATTGTCATGGCACTGGTTGGTAATACACTCCCAACTACTGGATCTGCGAGATCTGCTCTTAATAGAGCTGGTTGATGAATAAACTTAAGCACTAACAACAATAAAATAAAGCCAGCCAGCAGTGCACTTAAAGGTTTTAACACAAAAAATGCGGGAAAGAGGTTACTGATACACCAGCCTAAACTAGCTAGCCCAAGAGCAAGACCAGACATCGGGGTGGGGATATTGGCGGTGAGTTTTTTACCATAAGAAAGAAGAGTAGCCATGCGTAATTTCACAATAATTGTTCGGTGAAGGGATAATACGCTTGCGCTTTGATTAAGAATATCTGAATATATTTAAATTAGTGTTCAGTAATTCTTAACATCAATGATAACCCTTAAGCAACTCAATGTATTTACGGTAATCGTGCAAGAGCGTTCGATCACGGCTGCAGCGGATAAGCTATGTTTAACTAAGGCTGCTGTTAGCATGGCTCTGGCGGAGTTAGAGCGTCACCTCGAACAACCATTATTCGATCGTGTAAATAATCGATTAATGATAAATCCAGCCGGAGAGTTATTACTACCGCATGCGCATCAAGTGCTTGATAGATGTCGCTTCTTAGAGTCCTTATTTAAAGAAAGCGAGAGGCTATATGGCGAAATTAAAATTGGTGCCAGCGATACCTTAGGCAATCATTTGTTGCCTCCCATGTTAGCGGCTTTTCAGCAGCAAACAGGGCATACGCAGCAGCAGTTGTTTATCACCAATACGGCGAAGGTGTGTGCCATGCTTCGTGATTACGAATTAGACATTGGTTTTGTTGAAGGTCGAGTGATAGGCGAAGATTTAGACATCATGCCTTGGTTTGAAGATGAAATGTGTATCGTGAGTGCAATGGACTGTGCGGTAACTGACGTTCAAACGCTGATACAAAGTCAATCTCGCTGGTTGTTACGGGAACAAGGCTCTGGCAGTCGAGAATTTTTCTTAGCGAATATTGCAGCGCAGCTTACGTCGTGGCGAACCGCGTTTGAGTTAAATTCCACCGAGGCGATTATAAATGGTGTTGCGGCAGGGCTCGGTGTAGCGTGTATCTCAAAATACTCCGCTGAACATGCCATAGCACAGCAACGAATTAAGGCGCTTTCTGGTTTAAAAACCGTACCGAGGCAGTTTTGGTTGGTGACGCGTAAAGATAAATTTCAAAGCCCAATATTAACGCGACTCATTGACTTTGCGGCGCACTGGCGTTGAACTGGGCTGTCGACCTAACGACTCAACACAGCTGGCAATGGGTATAAACTTCACAAACACTGAATGAACTTTCTCAAACCTCGGGTCTTATAGACAATAGCATATTAAGAGGTTAGATATGTCGTTCAGAACTATCGATTATTCTATTTCAGGCGTGTTAGCAGTGAGCTTATTACTGCTTGGCATTTCATTTTTGTTTGGCGCTGGGCCAAGTACCATTTCAGGTACCTTTAGCTTTTACGGGTTAACGGAGTGGGTGCCTATTGCCACGCTTGGCATTGTATTTGGCTTTGCGTTAATGGTCGCCGCGGGTCTAGTCATTTTACAGCAATGTAAGATTATTCCTGCGGCGTGGCCGCTTGCCTTAATCGCCATCATTAGTTTATTTACTTTGCTGACGTTGTTTGCCGAAAACCGCTGGATAGCAGCTCATGGCGGCTTTCCCGTTATTGGTTCTGGGCAAGGGATCATCAAGTATTTTTCGTTAGTACCCATGGCACTATTTCTATACTGCCGTCATCATATCAACACGCGAACGCTCGTATGGGCGAACTATTTCCCCGTGGCATTGGTTTTAGTCTGGATCGGTGGAATGAAATTTCTCGAACTCGAAGCAAAGGCAATCGTGCCGCTAGTGGAAACTTCACCGTTTATGTCTTGGATGTATGAGTTGTTTACCGTGCAAGAAGCCTCAAACGTGATAGGCGTCTATGACGTTTTGATGGCAGGCTTGCTCGGCATTGGCATTTGGTTTAATCAGCGAGTCTTGATTGGCGTCGCAAGCCTTGGGTGTCTTGCGGTATTTGTTATGACACAAAGCTTTTTGTTTACCGCAGCCGGTGCATTTAGCGACATGAGTTTGCTTGGTGGTTTGGGACAATTTGTGATTAAAGACTTGTGGTTTATCGCCAATATCATGGTGCTGGTGTTTTTGACATTGGAGTCCAGCTCGGCTGAGTCTATAGAGCCAGCTGTCGCGTAAATTTCATTGTGATGCAGCCCCGCTGTCAAAAGAGCGTGACCTAAGTTGCGCTCTTTTTATTTTTATCACATATGCCAGATGTACCAAGTGAAGTTTTTTCCGAAAATCGCCCTGTTGGCAGTGAAAATTAAATGTGAATAAGTTAAGGTCATAAAAAGTTGATATCAGTGGTCTAAGCTAGATTATCAAACGTATACAGCAAGATGCCATTGGTATTAAGTGGCAAAGTGAGCAAAGTTTAAAAGCTGCATGCATTGAAATGGTGTATGTATCGAAGTAGCAAGTTTAAAGAAGATAATTGTATGGAAAGACCAAATACATTAAAGCCAATCTGGCTTTCAGGTGGCGATGTAGAGAAAAAGCGCGCTGAGATCAAAGCATACTTCAACAATAGCTGGCAGCAGTACGAATCATTATTTAGCAATATCAACAATGACGACGCCTATTTTGTGAAGGCTGAGCGGTTACGGCATCCTCTCATTTTCTATTTCGGTCATACCGCTTGTTTTTACGTTAATAAGTTGATGTTAGGGAAATACATCACTCAACGTGTTAATCCACACATTGAATCTACCTGTGCAGTTGGCGTAGATGAAATGTCTTGGGACGACCTTGATAGCAATAATTACGATTGGCCAACAGTGCCAGAAGTGCGTGCTTATCGCCAGCAAGTGAATGCACTTATTAATGGGTTAATCGACGAGATGGATATTACTCTACCAATCACTCAAGATAGCCTTGCGTGGGTTGTCCTAATGGGGATTGAACACGAACGTATCCACCTAGAAACCTCTTCTGTAATTATGCGGATGCTGCCGCTGGCTGACTTGACTTTACAACCCGGTTGGGAAGCGTGTGATGAGTACGGTGATGCACCTGACAACAACCTAATCCCAGTAAGCGGTTGTAATGTTCGGCTCGGTAAACCTGAATCAAATCAAACCTACGGCTGGGATAACGAATATGGTGTACAAGACGTCAAAGTGGAGCCATTCAAGGCCAGTAAATATGTGGTCTCAAACCAAGAGTTTTTAACCTTTGTCGAAGCTGGTGGCTACAATCAACCTGAGTTTTGGACGGCTGAAGGTCAAGCTTGGCTGGCTTCAACTAAATCAACCATGCCGCGCTTTTGGGTAAAAAAAGACACAGGCTTTTGGCAACGAAACTTAGCCGAAGAAATCCCGTTACCACTCAATTGGCCAGTTGAGGTTAATTACCTTGAAGCGAAGGCTTTTTGTAACTGGAAATCAGAGCAAAGTGAGCACTTTGTACGCTTACCAACAGAAGCAGAGTGGCAAGTACTACGCGATAAGCTCGATGTTGATCTGCCAACATGGAGTGAAGCGCCGGGAAACATTAACCTTGAGGTATGTGCTTCAAGCTGTCCGGTTAACCGTTTTGAAACTGAAGGTTTATTCGACATCATCGGCAATGTTTGGCAATGGACGGAAAGTCCGATTGACGCATATAGCGGCTTTAAAGTGCATCCATTATACGATGATTTCTCGACCCCCACTTTTGATGGTAAACATAATCTGATCAAAGGTGGTTCTTGGATTTCTACAGGCAACGAAGCCGTGCGAGACTCTCGTTATGCCTTTAGACGCCACTTCTTCCAACATGCAGGATTTAGATACATCGAAAGTGAGAGTTCACAAGTGCCAGTGCAAAAGGTCAACTTGTGTGAAATGGATGCGGACGTCGCCAATGCGCTACATAGCCACTACGGTAAGCCTGTTATGCATTTTGGCAACCCATTACAAAGTGTTGTTTCACAGCTAATGGTGCATTATCAAGGTAATACAAATAAAGCGCTGGACTTAGGTTGCTCGGTCGGTCGTGCAAGTTTTGAATTAGCGAAACACTTTGCTCAAGTAGATGGCATTGATTTTACTGCGCGCAATATTCAACACGCGTTGGCCTTAAAAGAAGGCACGCCAGTACGCTTTGCTACCGAGATTGAAGGTGAAATTGTGGACTTCCACGAAGTGTCTACCTCGCAATTGGGATTTAATGAACTCAGTGAGCGTATTCATTTTTGCCAAGGGGATGGGCATAACCTTAAACCACAATTCGCCGAGTATGACTTAATCTTATGTCATCGTGTTGTGGAATACTTATATTCACCAAAAACCTTTTTAAACCAAATTAAATCGCGCTTGAATGCAGGCGGGATCCTTGCGATAAGCTCAGCCTATCAGTGGGACAAAGCGCTAACCCAAGCACAAAACTGGTTGGGCGGCTATAAGGTTAGTGGTGAGAATGTCACGGGCCGTGATGGTTTAGAAATTTTACTGGGACGAGATTTTGAACTGTTGGCTGAAGATGAAGTAATGTCCGCCACAAGCAAAAATGCACGTAAAGTTGAACTAGAGCGATGCCAACTTACGCTTTGGCGTCTTAAATAGTCGTTGATACCCATGCCAGCCAAAGTGCTGGCATGATTTTTTTAGGTTAAAGAATGGAATTAGTATTACCCGATCACATTAAGTTTAGTCAAAGCTTGGCTGCTCCCATCGATATCAACTTGAGTGATTCCTGCGCTCAAGGCACCACGCTTGGTGAACTTATTGAGCTTGGTGGCGGCAAAATGCCAGATATTGAACTGGGTTACAACCCGATTGCGGGCAGTGAAGGGCTAAAAGCGGCGATTAAAGCTTATCATCTGCCGACGACTGCATGTGTGGATCTTAATCAAATTGTGACGTTTAGCGGTGCTCAAGAAGCTATTTTCACTACGATGGCGCAATTACTAGACCCACAAGATGAGGTGGTGGTCTGCACACCAAGTTACCCATCGCTTGCAACACTCCCCAAACAGTTTGGCGCTATCGTCAACACGGTGCCATTGCGAGAAGAGAGCAACTGGCAGTTTGATATAGAAAGACTCAAAAACGCAGTGACGACAAAAACCAAACTCATTATCGTCAATGCCCCTCATAATCCAACGGGCACAGGCTTGACTGACAAAGAAGTTGGACAAATACAGCAGCTAGCAGAGCAGTGTGGTGCTTACATTTTAAGTGATGAAGTATCAGCACAGAGCCATGGCGATGACCGCGCAGTAAGTGGGCGCTTTTCGGCTTATCCGCGGTCGATTACGTTAGGCGTATTATCTAAAAGTATGGGCTTACCTGGGATCCGAGTAGGGTGGGCAATTTGCGGTTCGAAAGCACTAGCAGATGCGCTGTTGGCCGGTAAAAGCTACTTAAGCATTTGTGGCAGTAAAGTGGATGATTTATTGGCGACGACCGCATTACTGCATAGTGAAACTATCTTAGCGCATAATACGAAAATCATCGCAAATAACGTCCAATTGATGCGTGAATTTGTCAGTTTATACTCGCAAAAAGTGACTTGGGTTGAGCCTCGTGGAGGTGTGTTGTCATTGCTGAAGATTAATTCAGTAAGGGACTCTGAAAAGTGGTCACGTCAATTTGCAGAGACCTCGAACACGCTATTGTTACCCGCAAAGTTATTTCTATTGGAGAGCGAGTGCCACTTTCGTTTAGGTACGGGTAAGCGTAACTTTGCCGCTGGTTTGGCAAGACTCGAAACATACCTCTAAATTAATCCAGCATTCAAACTAAGCGTCTATGATAGGTAGTGTTATTTTCAATTAATGCAGGAAAGGAAAAACCTATGGTAAACGTTAAACATTTAATGGCTGGCTTTTTGGCCGTCATGCTTAGTGCATGTGCTTCAATGGGCGATGGTGACAAGGTTGAAAAGCAACGTGCCATCCTAGATATGAAAAACGATGTACTTACTCAGCTTTACAGCAAAAAGCCAGATACGCGTTCGCAAATTGCGGCAGCGCCGGGCTATGCTGTTTTTTCTAATGCCAATATTAATCTGCTATTTGTTGCAGCTGGAACAGGTTACGGTGTCGTACATGATAATACGGTAGGAAGTAACACTTATATGAATATGGCTGAAGGTGGTGTAGGCCTTGGTCTAGGTGTAAAAGATTATCGTATTGTGATGGTATTCCATACTCCTGAAGCAATGAATAAGTTTGTGACCTCAGGCTGGACGTTTGGCGGAAATGCAGATGCTGCGGCGAAAGCGGCTAAAAAAGGTGCATCGGTAGAAGGCGAAGCCTATTATGGCGATGTTACAGTGTACACCTTTACTGAAAGTGGCTTGGCACTGCAAGCAACAGTAAAAGGCACTAAGTTCTGGAAAGATAAAGAACTAAATTAAGATGATCTAATAACGATTTTAGAGAAAAGCCCCGCAAGTCGGGGCTTTTTGTGTATTATTCTTTGATTTCTGTAGCGTTGACACTTTTCTCAAAACGCCTGTTTAACAATTGGCAGACGATAGTCAGCACAATGGCAGCGAACATAAAGCTTGAGAATGGCAAAGGTGACTCAGGAACCGCGAGTGCAAGTAAAGGGCCGACCAAAGCGCCACTACCAAATCGTAGCGTGCCTATCACCGCGGTTGCGGTACCGGTTTGATGTTCAAAACTCAGTAATATCAGTGCATCAGCGTTGCTGGCAATGATCCCCAAACTCATCATCAAAGGTGCAATAGCAGAAGCTAGCACCCAAACCGAGACTGATTGGCTACTGAGTATGACTAAGATCGTGGAGCAGACGACACCAATCACAAGACCGATATTGAGCATTCTCCTAGAACCAAGCCTTGGCACTAAACGCGTGTTGGCAAAGTTACCGAGCATCAATGCAATCACATTCATGGCGAATAACACTCCAAACAGCTGCTCCGACACGCCATAATACTCAAGATAAATAAATGAAACTGAGGTTAAAAAACAAAAGAATGCGAATGATGCCAGCATCGAAGAAAGAATATCGTAGCGGGCCTTCTTTTGTGTTAACACAATACGATAGCTTTTTAAGAAAAACGATAAGCTAAGCGGTACATCGGCTTTGGTCGGAATTGCAATACAGAAAAACTGTAATGCGATGATAACGAGTATTGCATAAACCGCTAAAAACCAAAAAATGGCGTGCCAATCAAAGTACAACAAGATCAACGCACCAAGTGAGGGAGCAATTAGTGGCGCAATCATCATGATCATCGAAACATAAGACATCCCTTTGGCTGTGTGTTCTTTGTAATAATAGCGGATCACACCTGGTACAACGACTGTTGCTGCGGCACCACAAAATGCTTGAACGACCCGTAAGAAGCAAAACATATCGATGTCATTCGTTAGCGCAAGCCCAATTGACGATGCGGTAAAACCGACCAAGCCCCAAATAGATAACGTCTGCCTTGAGAATCTATCTGCAAGGGGGCCAAACACCATCATGCCGACAGCATAACCTGCTAAATAGCTACTAAGAGAAACCTGCACTTGCTCAAGCGGGCTATTCAAGCTATCTGCAATCGCGAGCATCGCAGGTAGGTACAAGTCGATAGCCAAAGGCGTTATCGCGACAATACTAGCCAGTAATGGCAAGAGTATTGCTGGGAGTGTTGATGACTTCATATGTTGGTATTGTTACCTTGTTAATGTTAAGCAGAATAAATACACCAATCAGAGACGCTTTATATGAAGATGGAACTCGGTGCACTAGAGTAGAGCAACGAAAAGACGGCGTTCTGATCAGCAGAAGTTCATGAAAAATTTTTTATATTGTACTAAGTTAGTCTCGTTAAGTGACGAAATTGCGGTAAACTTAGAGAAACTTAAGTTATAAAATAAGAAAAGGAACAAGTTATGAAAAAACTGGTTCTCGCGATAGCTGTGGCGGCAACGCTTGCTGGCTGCAAAACATCGCCTACCGGACGCACTCAGTTAGCACTCTATTCCGAGCAGCAAATGGACCAAATGGGTGTTGCAAGCTTTGAACAAATGAAGCAAGAGCAAAAAGTCGATACTGATGCTAAAACCAATCGCTATGTTAAGTGTATTGCAAATGCCTTGATAGCACAACTCCCAACAAACTACGCAAACCAGCAATGGGAAGTCGTGGTCTTTGAAGATGACTCTGCTAATGCATTTGCACTACCCGGCGGTAAAATCGGGGTTCATACGGGGATTCTCAAAGTTGCAGAAAACCAAGATCAACTTGCTGCGGTGATGGGTCATGAAGTAGGGCACGTTATTGCTGAACACGCTAATGAGCGCGTATCGCAAAACAGTGTGTTGCAGTTTGGCCTGCAAGCAGGTGCGGCGGTGCTTGAAATGAATAATATCGAATATCGCAATGCCATTATGCAGGGATTAGGTCTTGGCGCGCAGTATGGTGTGGCACTGCCATTTAGCCGCTCTCATGAAAGCGAAGCGGATGTTATCGGCTTAGACCTAATGGCTAAGGCTGGCTTTAATCCTGAAGGCTCGGTTGCGCTTTGGCAAAATATGGCGAAAATGAGCGAACAGCGTCCACCAGAATTTATGTCGACGCACCCTGCGCCTGAAAATCGAATTAAGCAATTACAAGCAAACATGACAACTGCCCAAGCAACCGCTAACAAAGCGCGTACGGGTGGTTTTGCACCAAGCTGTAAACGCTAATTTCTCAAAACACCAATTACCCTTCAGTTAAGTGTAATTGGTGTTGCCTTCCGTTTCACACATCAGCATAAATAGCCGTAACTCTAGCTCAAGTTGATGATAGTGGGGTTCCATATGCTGACAAAGCTTGTAAAACGCCTTGTTATGGTCTTTCTCTTTAAAGTGCGCTAGCTCGTGTACAACCAACGCTCGTAGCACCGCCTCGGGAGCGTATTTTAACTGTGCTGCGATGTGTATTTGATGCGACGTCTTTTGTTTTTGCCCGTGTCGTGTGGTTTTGAACGTATGGGTTCCTAACGCATTCAATACCATATTGTTGCGCTTCTCAAACTTGGCCTGCGATACCCGTGGGGTATTTTTTAAGTATTGCTGTCTTAATCCTTCTACATATTCGTAAAGTAGCTTATCGCTTTTGATTTGATGCGGTTCAGGATAGCGGCTTTTGAAAAAAGCACTGAGTCGCTTGCTCTCTATTAATTGAGTGACTTGAGTCTGGACTTGCTCTGAGTAGTTTAAAAAATAGGGGTGGGACATTAAAACAGCGCCTCTTGCTTTGCTTCTTTTTCAGCGGGGAATGGATTGCTTACTTGATGATGTATCTCTAAATCAGCGATAAATTGTCTTGCTAAAAATGGCGCATCAAAATTGTCTGCGGTATGGAAAAACACATAAGGTGATTTACCTTCGCTGAGCCATTGATTGAGTTTAGTTAACCAAGGCTGATAAAAGTCTCTATTAGACTCAAGCTGAGAGCAACCAACAAATCGCAGAATAGGGCTGTCTCCCGTGGCAATAGCATGCACAGGTAATCGCGGCTTTTTTTGCTGTGCATCTACTATCGCAGGGGTACTGGCTGGCTCGCTAAAAAGTGCGCGAGTATCCATCACGATGCGGTTGTAGTTATTTTCGATTAAATATTGGTTGTATCTGCGCTCAGCATCGCCTTTGCGATAAAAGTCCCAATGCCGTACTTCAACACCAACAGTTAGCGCTTTGGGCAACCAAGATAAAAATTGTCGCATTTTATTTATATGTTCAGGCGCAAACTGCGCAGGTAATTGCAGCATTAATACGCCTAATTTTGGAAACAGCGGCGCCATGTTTTTACACCAAGCCAATAATTCATCTTGGCAGTGGCTAAGTGCCATTTCATGACTAAAACGCTTAGGAATTTTAAACGTAAAGCGAAAGTCATCGGGCACTTGTTCTAGCCATTTTAATACGGTCTGCGGATTTGGATCGGCATAAAAAGTTGTATTGCCTTCAACGCTATTAAAAATTTGGCCATACTCTTTGAGCATATTTGTGGCACTACAATGGCTGGAAAATACTCGACCTTTCCAGTGTGCGCTACTCCATTGTGGGCAACCCAGATACAACATAGTGATCAAAACAACGATTAAATGTGTGAATAGTGTATCAGATCCTTAGATTGAGGATGACAATGCAGCGTATTTTTATATAATTGGCGGTTATTGAAAATGAGTCTTAGCGACTGGCTTACCAATACTGTAAATTCATATTGTGTGGTGAGAAGTGATTAGTCGTAAGAGCAAACTGGACTGACAGGAATTTTATGCGCTCTATATACTGCGGAAAACTAAATAAGAGCCATGTAGATCAGGAAGTTGAACTATGTGGTTGGATCAATAAACGTCGTGACCTTGGCGGCCTAATCTTTGTCGATTTAAGAGATAGAGAAGGGCTTGTGCAAGTGGTATTCGATCCTGAAGTGGAAGGCTTAATGGATAAAGCGAATACGTTGCGCCAAGAGTTCTGTGTTCAGATCAAAGGTGTTGTCCGTGCGCGTCCTGAAAGCCAAGTAAACAAAGACATGGCAACCGGTGAAGTTGAGATCTTAGGCACTGGCTTAACCATTATCAACCGTTCAGAACCATTACCGCTTGACTTCAATCAGCAAAACTCTGAAGAGCGTCGTCTTAAGTACCGTTATTTAGACCTACGCCGTCTAGAAATGAGCGATCGCATTAAGATGCGTGCTAAAGCGAGTAGCTTCGTGCGTCGTTTCTTGGATGAAAATGCATTCTTAGACATTGAAACGCCAGTACTAACGAAAGCGACACCTGAAGGTGCACGCGACTATCTAGTACCAAGTCGTGTTCACAAAGGCAGTTTCTATGCGCTACCGCAGTCGCCGCAGCTATTTAAGCAGCTGCTAATGATGTCTGGCTTTGACCGCTATTATCAAATCGTAAAATGTTTCCGTGATGAAGACTTACGTGCAGATCGCCAGCCTGAGTTCACTCAGATAGATATCGAAACGTCATTTATGAGCTCAGATCAAGTTCGTGGCGTGACAGAAAAAATGATCCGTGAAATGTGGCAGTCTTTCCTAGACGTTGATTTGGGTGAGTTCCCTGTGATGCCATACAGCGAAGCGATGAGCAAATATGGTTCAGATAAACCAGACCTACGTAACCCGCTTGAGCTTATCGACGTTGCAGACATCGTAAAAGATGTTGAATTTAAAGTACTAAGCGGCCCTGCGAACGACGAAAAAGGTCGTGTTGCAGTACTGTCAGTACCAGGTGGCGCACAACTTTCACGTAAGCAAATCGATGAATACACTAAGTTTGTAGGTATTTACGGTGCGAAAGGCCTTGCATGGATGAAAGTGAATGACCGTGAGGCGGGTATCGAAGGCGTACAGTCACCAATCGCTAAGTTCTTGAATGAAGAAGTGATCAATGCACTGCTTGAACGCACAGGCGCAAACACAGGTGACATTATTCTATTCGGCGCAGACAAGCGTAATACTGTAAACGAAGCCATGGGCGCGCTACGTCTGAAGATTGGTCTTGATTTAGAAATCACTGATCTAACTAAATGGGCACCACTTTGGGTTGTTGACTTCCCGATGTTTGAAGAAGACGACGAAGGTAACTTACACGCGGTACACCACCCGTTTACTGCGCCTAAAGGCGTAAGTGCTGCGGACCTTGAAGCAAATCCAGCAGGTACACTTTCTGATGCATACGATATGGTACTTAACGGCTACGAAGTCGGTGGCGGTTCGGTTCGTATTCACAACAACGAAATGCAACAGGCGGCGTTTAGGATCCTAGGCATTGAAGAGTCTGAACAGCAAGAGAAGTTTGGTTTCTTACTCGATGCTCTGAAGTATGGCACGCCTCCGCACGCAGGTTTGGCATTCGGTCTTGACCGTTTGGTGATGCTACTGTGTGGCACTGACAACATCCGTGACGTTATTGCGTTTCCGAAAACAACGCAAGCGTCGTGCTTGATGACGGATGCGCCAAGCCCTGCAAACCCAGATGCGCTAAAAGAGCTTGCTATCTCGATAGAAAAGCAACTAGCAGAGCAAGGTGAAGGCGAGTAAGTTCGTCAACCGAATATAAAAGAGGCGACTTAGGTCGCCTCTTCAATTTTTTAAGCACTAACTAAGGACAAGCGCCTTCCATACTAAAATATGGCTTGCCCCACGGGTCATAGTAAGTCCATGTACAGGTTTGAGGACCGCTGATACCACCAAAACCTCGTCCAGGGATCCTATCGTAACCTTTACCAAGGTTGACAGGATCATGTCCGCCGCCACCGCCACCGGCTATACTCGCTTCAAGATGTTTATTTAATACTTCAAGCATACAGTTAGAAACGTTAGCAGGTCTCGACCTTCTCATATCTTTAATTCTACTGCCGCCAAGAAAAGACGCATGTTCTGCAAGCTCAAAGTCTAGTCCTGTTCCTCTTGGGCCTTTGAAAATGTCGTAGACTATGGTGTGATCTCCGTTGACGGAATCTGCAAATGTTACACTCACTGAGCGAGTTTGAGGGACATACTGCCAGCTCCCGCCAAGCCCTACACCACCTTTACTTACAGAAAAGTTGAGTGCGGTCATTTGCTTTGTTTCAAATGCCCCATCAACACTTCCGTATTCCTGTTGAAATTTATTTACCAAGCTTTTATGCAAGTTTGCTCTAGCATGTCCATCATAAGCAAAGTGGGCTGCGCGGGTGATCGGCTCATTTTCACAGTTATTCGGTGATGCTGAAGCTGTTGAAAATCTCTGCGTAAGCGCCTCTGAGAGCAAAGATGTTTGCATCGTTTGAGATTGATACTGGTCATTCACTAGTGACACTGCTCTATCCCAAGCTGCATAATACCTTAATAATTCGTCTGCAAGGTTATTCGCATCAGCTGGTAGGTTTTTTTCTGTTGTATTAAGTGTTAACTCGTTACGAAACTTACCTTGGTTTGTGTGGTTGAGTTGGTAGTACCACTTTTGGCCTGAGTTCGCATTAATAATTAGTACGTCTCGCGGTTGTGAGTAACACTCTTGAGTATAATCCCAACCGAATGGTCCATTTATCTTACACTCCACCGTAGGTGGATATTTTTTGGCAAAGTCGATGGCATTTCCTGCACTACATGAGTAGCAAATTTCGGTTTGATACTGAGTAATAGCCGCATTTGCAGATACAGAAATCCCCATACCACTAGCTGTTAACGCTCCGTAAAGTAATGCTTTTATCGAGTTTCTTTCCATTGAATTTCCTTTTAGTTCACTCTTCAGTTCATGAAGTTGTTTTTATGTTATCACGGTGTTTTTATTTTGGAAACATTATGGTTGTGCTCTATCTAAATTACCAATACTTCACCTAACTGGTATTAAAATGATGATAGTTAGGCAAACCGAAAAACTTAAGTTGGTAAAGCAGAGTAGGGTTACAACTTAACTGGTAATGCTACTGTGTGGCACTGACAATATTCGTGATGTGATTGCATTCCCGAAAACAACGCAAGCGTCGTGCTTGATGACGGATGCGCCAAGCCCTGTCAACCCAGATCTTGCTATCTCAATAGAAAAGCAGCTAGCAAAGCAAGGTGAAGGCGAGTAAATTCGTCAACCGAATATAAAAGAGGCGACTTAGGTCGCCTCTTCAATTTTTAAGCACTAACTAAGGACAAGCGCCTTCCATACTAAAGTATGGCTTTCCCCATGGGTCATAGTAAGTCCATGTACAGGTTTGAGGACCGCTGATACCACCAAAACCTCGTCCAGGGATCCTATCGTAACCTTTACCAAGGTTGACAGGATCATGTCCGCCGCCGCCGCCACCGGCTATACTCGCTTCAAGATGTTGATTTAATACTTCGAGCATACAGTTAGAAACGCTAGGGGGTCTCGACGTTCTCAAATCTTTAATCGCATGGCCACCAAGAAAGCTCATGGCTTCGTTAAGCTCAATGTCTAAACCAACACCTCTAGGTCCGGGAAGTACATTATAGACAATAGTATGATTACCGTTTGCAGGGTCATGGAAATTTACACGGGTCGAGCGGTTTATTGGTACATATTGCCAACTGCCAGATAGCGCTGCAGCGCCTCTGCTCACAGAATAGCTTAATGCGGTCATTTGTGTTGTTTCGAAAGAGCCTTTAATGCTACCGTATTCCTGTTCAAGTGCGCTAGCTAGGCTTCGTCGTAAGTTTGCTTTTGCGGTAATATTGTAAGCAAAATTAGCTGCGCGAGTAACTGGCTCATTTTCACAGTTGTTTGGTGACTCTGAAGCTACTGAAATCCGACTTTTAAGGGCCTGAATAAGTAAATTCGATTGTACTGACTTAGACTGATATTCAGCGCTAACTTTAGACACTGCTCTATCCCAAGCTGCATAATACCTTAATAATTCGTCTGCAAGGTTATTCGCATCAGCTGGTAGGTTTTTTTCTGTCGTATTAAGTATTAACTCGTTACGAAACTTACCTTGGTTTGTGTGGTTGAGTTGGTAGTACCACTTTTGGCCTGAGTTCGCATTAATAATTAGTACGTCTCGCGGTTGTGAGTAACACTCTTGAGTATAATCCCAACCGAATGGTCCATTTATCTTACACTCCACCGTAGGTGGATATTTTTTGGCAAAGTCGATGGCATTTCCTGCACTACATAAGTAGCAAATTTCGGTTTGATACTGAGTAATAGCCGCATTTGCAGATACAGAAATGCCCATACCACTAGCTATTAACGCTCCGTAAAGTAATGCTTTTATCGAGTTTCTTTTCATTGAATTTCCTTTTAGTTTACTCTTAAGTTTATGAAGTTGTTTTTATGTTGTCACGGTGTTTTTATTTTGGAAACATTATGATTGTGCTCTATCTAAATTACCAATACCTCACCTAACTGGTATTAAAATGATGATAGTTAGGCAAACCGAAAAACTTAAGTTGGTAAAGCAGAGTAGGGTTACAACTTAACTGGTAATCTATACAGTATTTTGGCATTATAACCAAAAAACCAAGAGACGATGCGTTTGGCTGTCATTTTAGGAATTGATCCAGGGTCAAGATTTACAGGCTATGGTGTGATTGCTCATCAAGGTGCAAAGTTCCAATATTTGGGGAGCGGTTGCATTAAAGTTGGTGAACATGACTTTCCCACTCGATTAAAAATGATCTATCAAGGGATCACACAGCTCATAGAGCAGTTTTCGCCGAGCGACTTTGCGATTGAGCAAGTGTTCGTTGCGCATAATCCAAGTTCAGCCTTAAAACTTGGTCAAGCGCGAGGTGCGGCCATTGTTGCAGCGACCATGCAGTCAGTGGTTGTGAGTGAATATTCGGCAAGGCAAGTTAAACAAGCCGTTGCGGGTACCGGTGGTGCAGACAAAGCCCAAGTACAGGAAATGGTAAAGCGCATATTAAAGCTGCCTGGCACACCCCAAGCTGATGCTGCAGATGCGTTGGCGGTGGCGATTTGTCACGCGCACTCAAGGCAAAACTTAATAAAAATGGCAGGCGCAGCGCGTAAAACCGTAAGAGGAAGGTTGAGATAACCATGATAGGAAAATTAAGCGGAACACTGTTAGAAAAGCAGCCACCAGAGATATTAATTGATGTTGCAGGTGTAGGTTATGAAGTGCAAATGCCTATGACTTGTTTTTATGAATTACCGAGCGTGGGCGAGCCGGTTTCAGTATTTACTCACTTTGTAGTACGTGAAGATGCGCAGTTACTGTTTGGTTTTAATACCAAGATCGCACGTGCATTGTTTAGAACGTTAATTAAAGCGAACGGAGTCGGTCCAAAGCTCGGACTTGCAATTTTGTCTGGCATGTCTGCAGAGCAATTTGTTAGCTGCGTGAATCATGGCGATGCAACGACTTTGGTTAAGATCCCAGGAGTTGGTAAAAAGACCGCTGAGCGCCTAGTGCTTGAAATGAAAGATAAGCTAAAAGACTTTGGCAATGACTTACTCACACCGTTTAGCGATGCCGCTGTACTTGCGCCGCAAGAGCATCCGACGGTAAGTGATACCCCAGCAGATGAAGCGATTGCAGCCTTAATGGCATTAGGGTATAAACAAGTTCAAGCACAAAAAGCGGTAAAAGCCGTAAACAGAGAAGGCATGACGACCGAGAGTATCATTAAAGACGCTCTTAAATCGATGATGTAACTATGATTGAAGCAGATAGATTAATTGAACCTGAGATCCAAGGTAATGAAGATTTAGTTGATAGGGCGATTAGACCTAAATTACTAAATGATTATACTGGTCAGCCACATGTCAAAAAGCAAATGGAAATTTTTATTGCGGCGGCACGTTCAAGACAGGAAGCCTTAGATCACTTGCTGATATTTGGTCCGCCGGGTTTAGGTAAAACCACGCTTGCGAACATTGTCGCAAACGAGCTTGAGGTTAATATTAAAACCACCTCGGGACCTGTGCTTGAAAAAGCGGGAGATTTAGCTGCGTTGCTCACTAACCTTGAAGAAGGGGATGTGTTATTTATTGATGAGATCCATCGTTTAAGTCCTCAGGTGGAAGAAATTCTCTATCCTGCGATGGAAGACTATCAATTGGACATCATGATTGGTGAAGGCCCTGCAGCACGCTCAATTAAACTGGATTTACCACCTTTTACTTTGGTTGGCGCAACGACACGTGCCGGCTCGTTAACCTCACCATTGAGAGACCGCTTTGGTATTGTGCAGCGCTTGGAGTTTTACTCGGTTGCGGATTTGTCTTCGATTGTGACTCGCTCAGCGTATCATTTAAATCTAGAGATCAGCGAGTCGGGCGCAACTGAAGTGGCGCGTCGAGCGCGCGGTACACCACGAATAGCAAATCGTTTACTACGCAGGGTAAGAGACTTTGCTGAAGTGAAGGGCGATGGCTCTATCACTGAAGACATTGCGCACTTAGCGCTGGATATGGTCGATGTTGATAAATGTGGCTTCGATTATATGGACCGCAAATATCTGCTGGCAATCATAGAAAAGTTTACTGGTGGCCCGGTTGGTCTGGATAACCTTGCTGCGGCAATTGGAGAAGAAAAAGAAACCATCGAAGATGTGATAGAACCATTTTTGATCCAACAAGGCTTTATTCAACGCACGCCAAGAGGACGTATTGTCTCTGACAAAGCCTATATGCATTTTGAGCTAAGCAAGCCAGAATGATCTAAGTTGGGTAATAAACACCTTTATTCTTCATAATAGCCGAGTATTCACTCGGCTATTTCATTTCTACACTCACTTATTGCTAATCGCGTTTGCACAAATCTATTATTTTGTGTCAGCTAAATTCAGGCAAGATCCATCACTGCTGAAGTAATTTACCTGAGCTTCGGATAATTAATGCCTTTCTAGCAGCCAGTTTTAGCGCTAACTGCGTTGAATTCACTTCCAATAGCCAGCTATTGGTGCGTAAATTCGCCTAGTTTCCCCCTAAAACTTTCTGGCTAGACAAGGAGGTAAATTAAGTTGCCCCTTAACAACAAGGAGTGAGAACCTTTCTTATCTAAACCTCAGGTAAATTTATCTCGACCTGTGTGGGCTATACCGTTGCTTAAACTATTTGTAGATTGTCTCGTCCTTTAAACCAAGCGCTAAATAAAAACCGCAAAATGACCGAGTGTTAAAGAAAATGTGGAGCGTAATAAGGAGCTCGCACCAAATTTCAGGCAAAAAAAAGCCCGCAAATAATGCGGGCAAAACAACAAGTTGAAGGAAGTAATCCAGGGAACAAGATGAGTTACTTTGGGTTTTATCCACAAAATGCATCATCTAAGCAATACGAAAAATCAGAATCCTATTGCAAGTAACTGTGCTTTGCTGAAACTTCAGCTGCTCGCTCAGTACAGGGTGTATATTAAAGAGGTTTTAGTTTTTCATCAAACTAGAAAAATTCTTTTTTCAGATAAAAAAAACTAATATCAGAATTTTTGTTGAGGTTAAAAAGTGAGCTTAAACGTGGTGATGTATTTGTGTAAGTTTATGTAAAATATAGTTTTGTATGTTAAATGCGCAAAATGTAAATATTAGATAATCTGTTGTTAATTGGTAAGACCAATCTGTTTTTTGAGGTTTTATTCTCTATTTGTGCATAAAACTCCTATTTTATGCAGTTTTGAGTCATATTTAGAGACTGTGATGGAGATTGTCGAATTTGCTTAAGTTTGGGTAAAGCAAAGGGAGTTAAACTGTTTAGCTCTATTTATCGTCAAATACAATGAATTCGCAGTATTGAGATTGTAAGGTATTTATAGTGTGGTTAAACTAGCTGAACCTTTTGGTAGTAAATCTAGTCTATCTCTAGATATTGCTCGGTAGAGCGCAAGAATATAAATGGCTACCATTGCCGAAACACTTTTGGGAGTATAATAACGTGGAATCGGGACTAAATTTTGTCGATCTAATTTTAAAAGCCAGCTTTTTGGTACAACTTGTTATGTTGACCCTGGTGGGATTGTCTATTGCTTCTTGGGCAATTATTTTTCAACGTAAAACTGTCATTTCTCAAGCCCAAAGCCAATCAAAGAATTTCGAGCAAAAATTTTGGTCCGGTATGGATCTTAGCAAACTCTATAATGAAATAGCTGCAAGGACTGGTAGCGCGTCAGGACTAGAAGCGCTATTTGTATCTGGCTTTAAAGAGTTTGCAAAGCATAAAAAAGGCAATATCCAATCCCCTTCAATTGTTGTTGAAGGTACTCACCGTTCAATGCGTGTCGCGCTTTCTCGTGAAATCGAAAAGTTAGAATCAAGCCTTTCTTTTTTAGCAACAGTTGGCTCTATCAGTCCTTACATCGGTCTTTTTGGTACCGTTTGGGGGATCATGAATGCTTTCATCGCGCTTGGCGAAGTGAAACAAGCGACACTGCAAATGGTTGCACCAGGTATTGCTGAGGCGTTGATTGCAACAGCCATGGGTCTGTTTGCGGCAATTCCAGCGGTTATGGCGTATAACCGATTTGCCAAAAATGTAGAAAAGCTAGAAACTCAGTACATTAACTTTATGGAAGAGTTCGCTAATATTCTTTATCGTCAGGCTGCAACACAAGTAGAGGCAAAACAAAATGTATCAGCGTAAGAGACGTCGTCCCGTCGCGGAGATCAACGTCGTTCCTTATATTGATGTTATGTTGGTGCTGTTAATCATTTTTATGGCAACGGCTCCACTTATCCAGCACGGCGTAAAAGTAGACTTACCTCAGATGGAAGAGTCTGAATTGGTTGAAACCAAAGACTCGCCACCGATTATTGCCACCATTGATGCTGAAGGTCGCTATTTTGTGACTGTTGGTACGGACCCTGAAGCACCAATGGATGCTGTAGAAGTAGCTGCGGTGATTAAACTTAAGTTAGAACAAAATCCAGATACCCCTGTAATGATTAAAGGTTCAGGTAGAGTGTCGTATCAAGAAGTCCTTTATTTAATGGATTTCTTGAAAAAAGCGGGTGTTCCTTCTGTTGGCCTAATGACTAAATCATTTGAGGATGAGTAATGAGTTCATTATCTAGCAGTGTAGTTAAGTCAGTATTGCTTCATGGCGCGATTGGCGGTCTGCTATTTGCTACGGCAAATTTTCAAGTCGAAACACCTACTGTGATGGAAGTCACCTTAAATCCACAGCAAAAAGATCAAAAGCCTGAAAGGGCGGTTTCTGCAGTGTCGGTTGATCAGCAAGCGGTTGAGAAAAAGATTGCTGATTTAAAAAAGCGTGAAGAAGAAAAGCAAGCTGCTGAAGATCGCCGTATTCGCGATCTTGAACAGCGTGCGCAGCAAGCCAGAAAAGACCGCGAAGCCGAAGCGCGGCGCATTAAAAAGCTGGAGCAAGAGCGTCAAGCTAAGTTGGAAGAGACTCGCCAAGCTGAGGCGCAAGCCAAACGCGCTCGCGAAATTGAGAAAAAACAACGTGAGCAGGCTGATAAAGCGAGAGCTGAAAAAGCCGCTGCGGAAGAAGCTGCTAAAAAGGCTGCAGCTCAGCGCCAAGCTGAGGAAGATCGCTTAAGAAAAGCTGAAGAGGCGAGGAAACGTCGCGAAGCTGAGGAAAAACGAAAAGCGGAAGAAGCCGAGCGTCAACGTCAAAAGGCACTTGAAGAACAAATGCTGCGTGACCAGCTTGCGAAAGAGCAGGCAGCAAGAGCGAAGATCCGTCAACAGCAAGTATTGAGTGAAGTGGATAAGTTTAAAGCACTTATCATGCAACGCATTCAGGCCAACTTGCTTATCGATGAAACAATGAAAGGTAAACAATGCCGAGTAAACATTCGCCTAGCCTTTAACGGCCTTGTGACGCATGTAGAGTCATTGGGCGGCGACAAGCTAGTTTGTGAAGCTGCTATCCGTGCTGTGAAAATGGCAGATACTTTACCTGTTTCTAAAGATAAAGACGTGTTTGAGCAGCTTAAGAATATCAATTTAACAATTAAACCAAATTTTTAAAGGACGAACATGCTAAAGAAGTTCACAACCTTATTGCTGGTTTTTACTCTGGGTGTATCACAGTTTGCGCAAGCCGCACTTGAAATTGTGATAACAGAAGGGGTAGACAGTGCTAGACCCATCGCAATTGTACCATTTAAATATAATGGCACTGGTGAAATGCCGTCGAGTTTAAGTGACGTTATTTCTGCAGACTTGATGCGCAGCGGTAAATTTAAGCCTGTTGCCGAGGCTGACATGCCTCAATTACCAACCACTGACTCGGAAATCGACTACGCTGCATGGGTTGATGCGGGGGTTGAAGCGGTAGTTGTAGGCACCGTGACCCAGCAATCTGCTGGACGCTACTTGGTAAAGTATGAACTGATTGACGTGATCAGAGCACAGCTGACCGGTGGTGAAACTCGCATTATGTCAAATGGTCGCTTAATGCAAAGCGACGACCATGTGCTCGAAGGACGCCAAAGTATTGTCAGCAGTACAGGCTTTAGAAACTATGCGCACCAAATCAGTGATGTTGTATATGAAGCCTTAACGGGTGAAAGAGGCGCATTTAGAACTAAGATTGCCTACGTCATCGTACGTGACGGCCAAGATAAGCCATACCAGTTAGTTGTTGCCGATTATGACGGTTACAACGAACAGGTGTTATTACGCTCAAAAGAGCCGTTAATGTCTCCTGCATGGTCGCCGGATGCAAACAAACTTGCGTACGTGACTTTTGAAAATCGCCAATCGCAAATCTACATTCAAGACATTTACACTGGGAAACGCGAACTCGTCACGAGTCACCCAGGTATTAATGGCGCTCCCCAGTTTTCTCCAGATGGAACTAAATTACTAGCTGTACTCTCTAAGGACTCAGGTGGTGCGACAGAAGTCTATCTTATCGACCTGAAAACCCGTCAAGAAACCCGCTTGACTCGTCACCGTAGTATAGATACTGAGCCTTCTTGGCATCCAAACGGTCAAGAAATTGTGTATACATCTGAAAGGGGTGGTAATGCTCAGATTTATAAGTTAAATTTAAAAACTGGTAGGTCTAAGCGAGTGACGTTCGACGGCGACATGAACTTAGCAGGTTCGATCACTCCAGATGGTAAACGTTTGATTATGGTTAACCGCACGCTGGGCCGTTACCACATTGCGAAAAAAGAATTAGATTCCGGGCTGTTTCAAGTGCTGACTCGTACGAGACTAGATGAGTCTCCAAGTATTGCACCAAATGGTTCGATGATAATATACAGCACCTTGCACAATAATAAGCAGGTATTGGCATTGGTGTCTATGGATGGTCGTTTCAAGGCAAGATTACCTGTCTTGGATGGTCAAGTTAAGGCACCAGCCTGGTCGCCGTTTTTACAGTAATTTTGCTGGTTAGATTTATAAAGATATAGGAATATACTCGATGCAACTTAACAAAACTCTAAAAGCCTTAATGGTCGCGTTGCCAGTGATGACACTTGCAGCATGTAGCTCATCTTCAAGTGTTGACGAGGGCGCGGCGAGCGAAAGCAATCAAGCGGCAACCAATCAAGATAACAACACTGTTGATGTAAATACTATTTCTCGTGAGAAATCTGCAGAAGAAAAACTACGTGAGAAATATGAAGCTCTACGTCAAGAACAGATCGTATACTTTGATTTTGATAAATCTACTATTCAGAGCAAATATGCTGAACTACTTCAAGCGCACGCTGATTTCCTAGTGAAAAATCCAAGCGTAAAAGTGCTTGTTGAAGGTCACGCAGACGAGCGTGGTACGCCTGAGTACAACATCGCACTAGGTGAGAGCCGTGGTAAAGCAGTGGCTAAGTATCTTCAAAGCCTTGGTGTTTCTGACAGCCAAATCTCTGTAGTGAGCTATGGTGAAGAGAAACCTTTAGTGAAGTCACGTACAGAAGAAGCATTCGCTAAGAACCGCCGCGCGGTATTAGTCTACTAAGAAAGAGTTATTATGAAGCCGAATACTATTTTGGCAGCATTCTTACTTATGAGCGGGAGCGCCCAAGTTTGGGCTGCTCCCGCTCCTGTTTCAGAAGCTGCAAATTCAAATCAAACACTAGAAGAACGTGTCTCTCAACTTGAGAGTATGATGAGAACCCGCAATTTGCTACAGGCTGAGTTACAGCAACAGCTTAATCTTTTGCAAGAAGAAGTAAGCCAAGTGCGCGGTGTGACGGAAGAGCAAAGCTATAAGCTTGAAAAAGTGCTACAACGCCAACGTGAGCTGTATCAAGAGATTGAAAATCGCGTTAGCCAAGCTTACGACCAGTCAAAAACAACTGCTGCGGTAACGCCAGATGTTACGCCCGAGCAAGCATTTAGCAGTAATTTGTCTGAAAATGAAGCGTACGACCGTACTGTAAACATGATAATGAAGGATAAGCGCTACGATGCGGCGATCCCTGAGTTTCAAAGTTTCTTGCAGCAGTATCCAAACTCAGTATATGTGCCGAACGCGCATTACTGGTTAGGTCAGCTATTCTTAATAAAATCTGACGATGGTAAAGCTAAGTCTCATTTTGCAACCGTTGTTGATAATTTCCCTGAATCGAATAAACGTCCAGAAGCGATGTTAAAGCTGGGTACTATTTTACATAAACAGGGACAAGCAGCAGAAGCGAAGACACTCCTCAATAAATTGATTAAAGAGTATCCAAGTACGACTCCTGCAAAATTGGCAACAGAGCGTTTAGCGAAGATGTAATTATCACTTTTTGAGCGGAGTGCCTTAAAATTAGGCGCTTAGTCATAAAAAGTGAAAAAAACTAGCTATTTCAGTTGCACTCAAAATTTAAATAAGTATTATAAGCGCCCGCAGCAGGCGATTGGTAACAAAAAACTGCTGCGTTAAGTGGGTCATTAGCTCAGTTGGTAGAGCAGTGGACTTTTAATCCATTGGTCGATGGTTCGAGTCCATCATGACCCACCACTTACAAGCA
>NZ_SGPI01000055.1:0-692 GCF_004208845.1 Pseudoalteromonas sp. CO348
TGCCGGATTGCCCTTCTCTATAAAACGGATTATCTATAAAGCGCTCTGCCGTTAACTCGCTTTTATTCAGATACCCTCGAGCTATACCTGCGCCACCTATATATAGCTCACCCGCAACCCCATTAGGCAGTAACTGCTGCTCACTATCTAATACATAGCACGCTACATTATTTAATGGCTTTCCTATTACCTCTGAATCTACATTACTCAAATCAGCAAAATGACTATTAATTGTGATTTCCGTCGGTCCATAAGCATTCAATAAACTAGACTGATGACGGTTTGCCATTTCTTTTAATTCAGCAAATCGTTTATTGCCCATGCTTTCACCACTTGATATCCAATCAAATTGCGGTAAGTTGGGTACCTGCGCCAACAATGCCAATAATTGTGGTGTTGCGTTCACGACACGTATATCGTGCTCCCTGATCAACGCAGCAAGCACTTCTGGGGAGTGTGCTTGCTCAGTACTGGGGATCACCAACCGAGTACCTTCAGCTAATAAACATAAACCTTTAAGAGAAGCATCGAATGCAAATGAGGATAGCCATAACCAGCTTGGCGTTGTGCCCTGTTTGCAGCACATCAGCTGCACTTTCATCCCTTCAGAAAAATTCACGACCGATTTGTGCTCAACCATCACGCCTTTTGGTTGTCCCGTTGACCCCGATGTATAAATTACATATGCCAAA